>CAMFKC010000099.1 GCA_945956975.1 uncultured Methylocystaceae bacterium
GGTCGAGGCCGCGCTCCTTCAGGATGCGGTCGAGGGCCGGCACGCTGCCGCGCTTGAGCAATTCCTTCGAGACGTCGTTGGGATATTGCTAGCGCACCGCCTCGATCGCCATGCCCTTGACGATGTCGGTGTCGCAGGCCGCCTCTTGACCGCAGCCCGCCAGCGCGAGCGCCATCGCGAGCCCGGCCGCGCCGAGCGCAAGGCGGCGAAAGGTTTCGCGGAGGGAGGACGGCATGGAGGCAGGGGACGGGAGTGAAAGGGCGCTTTCGATTTAGCCCGGGCGCGGGTTTCCGGCAATCGCGCGCTTCGGCGGCGGCGCCGATGGACATTCGCGCACGATTTCCTATCAAGGGCCGGACTGCATCCCGGAGGAACGATGACCACGCCGCTGAAGCTTCTGGGCCCCGACGAACTCACCGTTCTCCTGCGCACGGAATTTCCCCAGAGTTTCGCGGCCGAGGGCGCCATGCTGATCGAGGAGGCCGTGCCGATGCGCGCGCGCGTTCGGCTGCCGTTCCACGACCGGCATTTGCGTCCGGGCGGCACGATCGCTGGGCCAGCCATGTTCGGCCTCGCCGATTGCGCGCTCTACATCGCCGTGCTCGCGACCATCGGCTGGGTCCCGATGGCGGTCACGACGAATCTGACTATCAACTTCATGTCCAAGCCGCAGCCCGGCGACATCGTCGGCGATTGCCGGCTGCTCAAGGTCGGCCGCAAGCTGGCGGTCGGCGAGGTCTCGATCCATTCGGCCGGACGCGATGACGCCGTTGCGCATGCGGTCGGCACCTATTCCATTCCACCGCGCTAGTTTTGGGCGCCTGCCAAGGTTGACAGGCCAGCAGGCAGACAGGATGCTCGCGCCCCAAAACGCGCATGGCAAGCGCTTCAATTCACTGGGGATATGAGGGAGGGATTCATGTCCATTTTCAAAGGCCCGTCGCGGTTCGGCCGCGCGGTTGCGCTCACGCTCGCCTTCGGAGTCGCCGGCGCCGGCGCTGCGCGCGCAGAGCAGTTCATCAACATCCTGACGGGGGGCACGTCGGGCGTCTATTATCCGATGGGCGTGGCGATCTCGAAGATCTTCTCCGAGAAGATGCAGGGCGTGCGCCCCTCCGTGCAGGCGACCAAGGCGTCGGTCGAAAATCTCAATCTCATCCAGCAGGGCAAGGGCGAACTCGCCTTCACGCTCGGCGACAGCCTCGCCGACGCCGCCAAGGGCGTGGAAGAGGCCGGCTTCAAGAAGCCGCTCGACCAGGTGCGCGGCGTCGCCGGCATCTACGCCAACTACATCCAGGTGATCGCGTCGAAGGATTCCGGGATCAAGACGCTGGCCGACCTCAAGGGCAAGCGGCTTTCGGTCGGCGCGCCGAAGTCCGGCACCGAGTTGAACGCCCGCGCGATCCTCAAGGCCGCTGGCATCGAGTACAAGGATCTCGGCAAGGTCGAATACCTGCCCTTCGGCGAATCGGTCGAACTGATCAAGAACCGCCAGCTCGACGCCACGCTGCAATCGGCGGGCCTCGGCGTCGCCTCGATCCGCGATCTCGCCAATTCCGTGCCGATCACGGTGGTCGAAATCCCGGCCGCGCTCGTGGACAAGGTTGGCTCGCCCTACGTGAAGGTGACTATTCCCAAGGGCACCTACGAAGGGCAGGACGCCGACGTGCCGGCAGCCGCGGTGCAGAACTACCTCGTCACCAGCGCCAAGCTGCCCGACGACGTCGTCTACGGCATGACCAAGGCGATCTTCGAGTCGCTGCCGGACCTGCAGGCGGCCCATGCGGCGGCCAAGGCGATCAAGCTAGAGTCCGCGCTGGTGGGCATGCCCGTGCCGCTGCATCCCGGCGCGGCCAAATACTTCAAGGAAAAGGGCGTCCTCAAGTAGGACCCGCGACATGCGCCGGCGCGTGACGCCGGCGCTTCTCTTCTCCACCGGACAGACCCCGTGAGCCAGCCAGCGATCACCGCCGAGGACCTCGCACATCCCGCCGCGCCCGCCGTCGACGTCGAGCACGGTCTGCCGCCGGGCATGGGGCCGGGCAGGTGGGGCGTGGCGCTGGCGTTCATCGCCTTCCTGTTCTCGGCCTTCCAGATTTTCACGGCGGTCTATTCGATCCTGCCGTCGGAAGTCGTGCGCGCGGTCCATGTCGGCTTCCTGATGCTGATCGCCTTCGCGTTGGTCGCCAACCATCGCTCGACCAGCAATGCGGGCCGCATCCTTGGCTGGGCGCTCGGCTTCGCCGGCATGGCGGTCAATCTCTACCACTGGGTGTTCTACGCCGACCTGATCCAGCGCGCCGGCGACCTGACGGAGCTGGACCTTTGGGTCGGCGTCGCCTTCATCGCGCTGGTGTTTCTTGCGGGTTACCGCCTGCTCGGCATCGCCCTGCCGCTGGTGACGGGCCTGTTCGTCGCTTATTGCCTGTGGGGCCACCTGCTGCCCGCGCCCTTCGACCACCGGCCCTTCGACCTGCACCAGGTGGTCGACCAGATGGCCTTCGGGACCGAGGGCATCTATTCGACGCCGATCGCGGTGTCGGCCACCTACATCTACCTGTTCATCCTGTTCGGCGCGTTCCTGGAGCGCGCGGGCATGATCAGCCTGTTCAACGACGTCGCGATGGGCGCGGTCGGCCATTCGCGCGGCGGACCGGCGAAGGTGGCGGTCGTGTCCTCCGCCTTCATGGGCATGATCTCGGGTTCGGGCATCGCCAATGTCGTGACGGTCGGCCAGTTCACGATCCCGCTGATGAAGCGCTTCGGCTACAAGTCGGCCTTTGCCGGCGGCGTGGAGGCGACCGCCTCGATGGGCGGGCAGATCATGCCGCCGGTGATGGGCGCAGTCGCCTTTATCATGTCCGAAACGCTCGGCATCGCCTATTCGGAAGTCGCCAAGGCCGCCGTCATTCCGGCCTTCCTCTACTTTGCCTCGGCCTTCTGGATGGTGCATCTGGAAGCGGGCCGCCTCGGCCTGTTCGGCCTGCCGAAGGATCAGCTGCCGTCCGCCCGCAAGGCGCTGATGCAGCGCTGGCCGCTGCTGCTGCCGCTGGCCGTGCTCGTCTATCTGCTGTTTGCCGGCTACACGCCGCTGTTCGCCGGCGCGCTGTCGCTGGCGCTGACGGTCGTCATCATTCTGGGCATGCCGCTGTCGGTGCGCCTGCCGGCGGGCTTTCTGCGCGTCGTCTTCTGGATCGGGCTCGGCCTGATCTGCGGCTCGTTCTTCGCCAAGGAATTCACGGTCGGCGGCATGCGCGTGCAGGGCGTCGAACTGGTGATGCTGATCGTGCTGGCGCTGATCGCTCTGAACCTGACCCTGAAAGGCGGCCGCGAAACGCTCGGCCTGTGCCGCGACTCGCTGATCGAGGGCGCGCGGCAGGCACTGCCGGTCGGCATCGCCTGCGCCGTCGTCGGGATGGTCGTCGGCACGATGACGCTGACGGGCGTCGCCACGGTTTTCGGCAACTGGGTGGTCTCGATCGGCAAGGCGAGTCTGTTCCTGTCGCTGATCCTGACCATGCTGACGAGCCTGGTGCTCGGCATGGGCATCCCCACCATCCCCACCTACATCATCACCTCGTCGCTGGCCGCGCCCGCGCTGCTGAAACTCGGCGTGCCGCTGCTGATCAGCCATATGTTCGTGTTCTATTTCGGCATCATCGCCGACCTGACGCCGCCGGTCGCGCTCGCCGCCTTCGCCGCGGCGCCGATCGCGCAGGCGAGCGGGTTCGCCATCGGCTTCCAGGCGGTGCGCATCGCGTTGGCGGGCTTCGTCATCCCCTATGTCGCGGTCTACGACAACGCGCTGATGATGCAGAACCCCGGCAATCTGGCGACGGGCGAGTTCGCGCTCGCCGTCGTCTGGGCCTTCGCGAAGACGCTTGCCGGCATCGCGCTCTGGGGCATCGCCTCGATCGGCTTCCTCAACCGGCCGCTGACCTTGGCCGAGCGCGCCTGGGCGCTGGTCGCCGCCATCCTGATCGTGGGCGCCAATCCGCTCCTCGAACTCGTCGGTCGTTTCGGCATCACCGCCGCGATGCTGCTGAGCGTCGGGTTCGGACTGGGGGCAGGCCTGTTCGCCTGGCTTCTTGCGCGCCGGACAGTGCAGGCGTGAGCCTGTGCGTCCTCGGCGCCAAGACGCTGATGATTGCGGCCTCGACCTTCACCCTGACGTGGACGCATTCGGTCCAGAAGACGATCTGGGAAGAACGCTGGCGCGTCGAGCCGGGCGGCCTGCGCATCGTCGATGCGCGCGTGGAGGGCTCTGGCGCCGGGATGGAGGCAGGCGAGGGCGCGACCTTCGACGGCCGCTTCTGGAGTTGGAAGCCTAATGTGCCGCTGCTGCCGGAAGTGCTGCTTCGCCGCTCGGACGCCGTGCCGCAGGGGTGGACGCTCTGCGCGGCGGGCGAATGCCGGGCGATTGCGGACAAGGCCGAAACAGCCGATGTCGTCGCCTTGAAACCCTGCGCCTCCAAATAGCGCGTCAGATCTTCACCCTGTTGGGCGGGATGAGCCGCTTGCGCAGTGGCAGGCTCTCGCGCCAGAGCATGGCCGCGCGGGCGCGCGCCGGCAGCGTGTCGGCGAAGGCTGCGATCTGGGCGCGCGTCATCATCGAGCGCTCGCAGCAATAGGGATGGCGCGGCGAGCGGCTGAAGAACGAGTGGAAGATCGCGTCGCGATGGTTGCGCGTCGGCGGCTTGCCGCGGTGGTGGAAGCGCGCCGCATCCGCGAACATGACCGTGCCGCGCTTGCCGGTGATGGTGCGCACGCCGGTTTCGCGCACCGCGGCCGGAATACCCGTCTCGAGACGGGCGGAATCCATGACCGGATATTTCCAGCCTTCGCGGGCGTCGACCAGGCGCTGGTAGTCCGGCGTCAGCATTTCGAAGGGTCCGCCGGCCTCGTCGACGTCGGTCAGGTAAATCGCCACCTTCAGCATCCGCGAATCCTCGCGATCGCGGTGCCATTCGCGCACGCCTTCCTCCCGGCCGTCGGGATGGCTGCGATAGAAGAGCAGTCCGTCGTAGGCTGCGGGGCCGGCGATGTAGGCCTCGACAATGTCGAGCAACCGGTCGTTCAGCGCCCAGCGCAAAAGGGCGTCGCGCGCCAGAACATCGCCGGGGCGCGCGGACACGGTATGCCGCCGCGCCATCTCATGCGGCGCGTAGCGCGCGTCCAGGCGTTGCTGAAGATCGTCAGCCGCCGCCATCATCGCCGGCGTCCCGGGCAAGCCCAACGCCTCGAGCGTGGTGACCGCCGCGCCCATCTCGTAGAGGGCGCCGACGATGCCCACGTCGTGCTCGTTGAGGGCCGAGAGATCGACCTGATCGATCAGGCCGGGTTTGGCGGCGTCGGGACCCGCCCGGTTGGCGGCGCGCAGGGCGATCTCGGAGGGAATGCTCAAAAGACTGTCGACCCGCCGCGATATTCGGCCGAACAGATCCGGCCAACCGCCAAGAGCCGGCGCGCTTTGCTGATAGGTCATCGGTCGGCTCAATATTCGAGTGACGAAACGAAATGTCGTCTGGCGACGCGGCGCTACGTAAAACGCTTGTGCCGTTCTACAGATACCGCTGTTAGCCGGTCCAATACTTAAGCTAGCGCGGGCGTCTAGTGATTATCGTGGCCGGCGGTTGATGGGAGACTGTAAAGATCGATAAAATGCAGCGCAAATACGCGGCTTCGGCTGCAATCGTCACGCCTTGGGCCGGACGGTTGGCGCTTACTCGCCCCATCGCCTTCCGAGCTATGGTATTATAATACCTTATTGGCTGGCGCCAGATTCTTCTAGGCGAAGCGCAGCTTTCCATTGACGGAAGAATCGCGCTCGCCTATACACCGCCCATCCGAACCGGCGCAGGCGTTCAAACCTCCGCGCCGGTTCGTTCTCTTTCGCGGCGAGAAGGGATTTCACCGCATGTACGGCAAGACTTATTCGGCCAAGCCCGCCGAGATCGAAAAGAAGTGGCTGCTGATCGACGCGAAGGGCCTCGTCGTCGGCCGTCTCGCTTCCCTCATTGCGATGAGGTTGCGCGGCAAGCACAAGGCGACCTTCACGCCCCACATGGACGACGGCGACAATGTGATCGTCATCAACGCCGACAAGGTGGTGCTCACCGGCCGCAAGCGCGACCAGAAGGTCTATTACCATCACACCGGCTATCCCGGCGGCATCAAGGAGCGCACGGCCAAGTTCATTCTGGAGGGCCGTTTCCCGGAGCGCGTTCTCGAGAAGGCCGTCGAGCGCATGCTCCCGCGGGGACCGCTCGGCCGCAAGCAGCTCGGCAACCTGCGCGTCTACAAGGGCGCGGAACACCCGCACGCAGCCCAGAGCCCGGTGACGATCGATATCGCCGCCATGAACTCCAAGAACGCCCGGAGCGCCTGATTATGGCCGAGACGCTTTCCTCCCTGTCCGATCTCAAGACCTCCGGCGTCCAGCCCGACGCCCCGGTCTACGTCAAGAAGGTCGACAAGCTCGGCCGCGCCTACGCCACCGGCAAGCGCAAGGACGCCGTCGCCCGCGTGTGGATCAAGCCGGGCACCGGCAAGACCATCGTCAACGGCCGTGAACTCGACGTGTATTTCGCCCGTCCGGTGCTGCGCATGATCATCGCCCAGCCTCTGGTCGTGGCCAATCGCGTCGGCCAGTACGACCTCATGGTGTCGGTCGCCGGCGGCGGCCTGTCGGGCCAGGCGGGCGCCGTGCGCCACGGCCTGTCGAAGGCGCTGACCAATTTCGAGCCGGAGCTTCGGCCCGCACTGAAGAAGGAAGGCTTCCTCACCCGCGATAGCCGCGTGGTCGAGCGCAAGAAGTACGGCAAGCGCAAGGCGCGCCGGTCCTTCCAGTTCTCGAAGCGCTGATTTCTCCATCGCTTCGCGAGATTCAGGGGCGGCCTTCGGGCCGCCCCTTTTTTTCGTATCCGGCGCTCGCGAACCGCGTCCGGCCTCTTGCGTTGTGATGACATCGCAAGGGAGACAGCCATGATCCGAAGGCTGAAATCCGGCGAATATCGCCTCTATTCCCGCAAGGTCGATCCCAAGACACACAAGCGCCGAAACCTCGGCACGTTCGACACGCGGGAGGCGGCCGAAAAGCACGAGCGCGAAGTGCAATACTTCAAGCGCCACTGACGCTGCGAATGATACCCTTGGTCCGGGCGACGATTCGGGACCGGGCGGGGCATGTTCCAATTCACGATGAAGCGGCCGCGCCTCTTTTTGGCGCTGTTCACGCTCCTCGTGTTCGCCGTCGTCACCCGCGGCGGCTTTTCCGAGACCGACACGCACCGCCGGCTGCAGGTGACGCACTGGATGTGGAGCGGCGCCCCGCAGGTGGCCGACACCGATCTCGATTCCATTCCGCGCAATCCGACGCCGACCCAGATAGCCGTCGCGCCCAACTTCTGCGACCTGCCGGGCGTCAACGGCGAGATCTACGCGCAATTCTCGATCGGCCAGTCGCTGCTGATGCTGCCGGCCGATCTCGTGATCGCCTGGATGCGCGGCGTGCTGTGGCAGGGAACGAAGGAGTTCCAGTGGCACGACCTATTCG
>CAMFKC010000100.1 GCA_945956975.1 uncultured Methylocystaceae bacterium
CGACTACACGCGCGATCTCGTGCAATCCTTCGCCGCTCATTGCCGCGTGGAACTCGTCGGCTCGAAACTGCTGGCGCGCATTGCGGAGGATTTCATGCACGGGCGACCCGTGTCCGACCCGGCCATCGCGGCCGAGATCGCGCCGTGCTTCGTGGAGGATGGCGGACGCCGGACGGATGAGATCGTGCTCGCCTGCACGCATTATCCGCTACTGACCGCGCAGTTTCAGCGGCTGGCGCCTTGGCCGGTCGAGTGGATCGATCCCGCGCCGGCCATCGCGCGGCGCGTGGAATTCGTGCTGCGCGAAAAGGCGTTCGAACATACCGACCTGCGCGCGCGCGATCCGCAGTGGAGCGCCGTGTTCACCTCCGGCGCGACGCCTGACGAAGACCTCGCGCGCTTGCTGAAAAGCTTTGGCCTGATCGCCCAAGCCTTTGCGGCCATGCCCGTGGAGCGGGTCAGGGCCTAAGGAGGCCGCATTCCCGGCAGCACCGCGCCGGCCTAAGATCGCCGATCACACCGCATCAGACGGGATCGGGAGGACATATGGCCTACGTCAATTCGGACGGCGCGCGGCTCCATGCCGAGGAAACGGGGAGCAAGGGCAGCCCGATCGTCTTCGTGCACGAATTCGCAGGCGATTGCCGCAACTGGGAAGGCACGGCGGCGTATCTCGGCCGCTCGCACCGCTGCGTCGCCTTCAATGCGCGCGGCTATCCGCCGTCCGACGTGCCCAGGGATCCCGCGCTCTACAGCCAGGCCCATGCGGTCGAAGACATCCGCGCCGTGCTCGACCATTTTGGATTCGAGCGCGCGCATATCGTCGGCCTTTCGATGGGCGGTTATGCGACGGTAAATTTCGGCATCGCGCATCCCGACCGCGCGCTGTCGCTCACCATCGTCGGCGCCGGGCACGGCTCGGATCCGACGATGCGCGACACGTTCCTGAAGGAAAGCGCGGCCATGGTGGAGCGCCTGGAAAAGCAGGGCATGGCCGGCATGGGCGACTATATGGCGAGCCAGGTGCGTGGGCGCTTTCGCGAGCGCGATCCGAAAGGCTTCGCGCGCTTCCTCGCCCAATTGCAGGAGCATTCCGCCGAGGGCACGGCGCTGACAGCGCGCGGCTGCCAGTTGAAGCGCAAGACGATCTACGAACTGGAAGACGGCCTGCGCAAGATTTCCGCGCCGTCGTTGATTGTCACCGGCGACGATGACGCCGCCTGTATCGATCCTGCGCTGTTCATGAAACGCTGCATCCCCGATGCGCGGCTTTGGGTCGTGCCGCGCACGACGCACAACGTGAACCTCGAGGAACCCGATCTCTTCAATCGGGTCGTCGGCGATTTCATCGCAGAGGTCGACGCGCGCTAGCCGATACACGGGGCTCGCCATTTGCGCGGCGGGCCCTATTATCCGCGCCACAAATTCGGGAGTGAAACATGCCGTTGAACAAGGGTTTCGTGCTCGCGTCGCGTCCGCAGGGGTTGGCGAGGGAGGACAATTTCAAGTTTTTCGAGAAGGAGATCGGCGAGCCGGGGCCGGGCCAAGTGCTGGTGAAGAACCTCTGGCTTTCGCTCGATCCCTACATGCGGGGCCGCATGGACGAGGGCAAATCCTACGCCGGCAACCAGGCCTTGGGCGAGCCGATGATCGGCGGCACGGCGGGCGAGGTCGTCTCCTCCAACGATCCGAACTTCAAGCCGGGCGACAAGGTCGTTTCCAACAATGGCGGCTGGCAGCTCTATTCGATCCAGAACCCGGCGCTGCTGCGCAAGGTGGACGACAGCAAGGTGCCGCTACAGGCCTTCGTCGGACCGCTCGGCATGCCCGGCGTCACCGCCTGGGTCGGGATCAATCGCATCGTGACGCCCAAGGCCGGCGAGACTGTCGTCTGCTCGGCGGCGACCGGCGCCGTCGGCACGGTGGTCGGCCAGATCGTGAAGGCCAAGGGCGCGCGCGCCGTCGGCATCGCGGGCGGGCCGGACAAGTGCAAGTTCGCGGTCGAGGAACTGGGCTATGACGCCTGCGTCGATCACAAGGCCCCTGACTTCGCCGAACAGCTGAAGGCCGCCACGCCCAATGGCGTCGACGGCCTGTTCGAGAATGTCGGCGGCCAGCCCTTCGCGCTGACCATGAACCGCATGAACGATTTCGGCCGCATCGCGATCTGCGGCCTGATCGCGTCCTACGAGGGGGCGGAAAAGACCCAGCTCTCGGACATGCGGCTGATGCTGATCCGCCGGCTCAAGATGCAGGGCTTCATCGTCTCTGAATTCCTGTCCGACTGGCCGGCGGCGCTGTCGGAGCTCGTCACGCTCGCCTCCACCGGCAAGCTGAAGTGGCGCGAGACGGTGGCCGAGGGCGTCGAGAAGGCGCCGTCGGCGTTCTTGGGCATGCTCAAGGGCAAGAATTTCGGCAAGCAGCTCGTGAAGCTGTTCTGATCCCGGAGGGGGCGCGTCAGCGCCCCTTTTCCATCTTCGTCATCTCGCCGCCGAGCTTCACCCAGGGCTGGGCGGAGCGGGTCCAGATCTCCATGCCCGGCTTCACGATCGAGGGATCGTCGAGCGTGCCGGCCTTCAGCACCGCGGAGCCCGGCCGCCCGCTCGACTCGCTCATCAGCGACGACCCGCACTTCGGGCAGAAGGAGCGCTTGAGAATGTTGCCGCTGTCGGCCTTGTCGTCATAGGCGGCGATCTCGCCTCCCGAGAAATGGATGTCGGCGCGCTGCATCACCAGATTGGTGGAGAAGGCCGAGCCCGAGGCCTTCTGGCAATGCGTGCAGTGGCAGACGACGGTCAGCGCCGGCTCCGCCTTGAGCGTATAGCGAATGGCGCCGCACAGGCAGCCGCCGGTGGCAGGCATGGTTCTCTCCGGGTCAGGTTAGCCCTGACGCGAAACTGCGCGGCGGCGCGTCGTCGGTCAAGCTAGCTGCGGCTCGAGCGGCGGCGCTTGCGTACAGTGGGCTCGTCCGATGATTTCTTGATCTGGGAGCCCATCAACAAGACCCCAAGGAGCAGGAGCGAGCCACTGGCCACAGCCACTTCGGTCGACAGCCAATTGGCCGACTTGGACATAATGCCATTGGAAATATCGAGAATAAAAAGAACAAAGGCCAAGCTTGCCGCAATTGCGCCTGCCGTAAACATTGAAAACTTCATTTGCGTAAGTCGTGCACAGTTTGAGGTTAGGCCGGCAAGTCAGAAGTCTCTCATAAATCAACGATCAAGGCAAAATTTTCCTAATACTCTGTACTCGTTCACGAATTTGTCTGGATCGTGTCCGGCGTTCGTCGTCAAACGGTTTTATTCCGCGAATCAGCATCGCGGGTTCGTGCGCTCGCAACGTCCGATTGACATCGTGTCGCAGCCGACGTATCCCCGGCGCGCTCCGGCCGGGATTTCCTGGCTGGGGCGTTCGCACCCGTGGCCGCTCCCGCTCCGTTTTCTGCGAAGGGTGAGCAGCCTGTCGGTCCTCGACGAGGGCAAAGGAGGGCGCGTTCTTCCACAGGGCTGGAGAGAATTCTCTCGCGGCCCGCTCCGGTGGAAGGATCGCGGATCAGACGAAGGCCGTCGGCCTTGCGTCCCGTCGTCCTGTCGCCGCGACCGAACAGGACCAACATGACGAAGCGCGCAGAATCCAAGTATAAAATCGACCGCCGTATGGGCCAGAACATCTGGGGCCGTCCGAAGTCCCCGGTGAACCGCCGCGAATACGGCCCCGGCCAGCACGGCCAGCGCCGCAAGGGCAAGATGTCGGACTTCGGCACCCAGCTGAAGGCCAAGCAGAAGCTCAAGGGCTACTACGGCAACATCTCGGAGCGCCAGTTCCGCAAGTACTACGAAGAAGCGATCCGCATGAAGGGCGACTCGGGCGACAACCTGATCGGCCTGCTGGAGCGCCGCCTCGACGCCGTCGTCTACCGCGCCAAGTTCGTGGCCACGGTCTTCGCCGCCCGCCAGTTCGTCAACCACGGCCACGTGAAGGTCAACGGCCGCCGCGTGAACATCGCCTCCTACCAGGTGAAGGTCGGCGACGTCGTCGAGATCAAGGAAGCCTCGCGCCAGCTCGTGATCGTGCTGGAAGCGCAGGGCCTGTCCGAGCGCGACGTGCCGGACTTTTACGAAGTCGATCATTCCAAGGGCGTCGCCAAGATGACCCGCATCCCGCTGCCGGCGGAAGTTCCCTATCCCGTGCAGATGGAGCCGAACCTCGTCATCGAATTCTATTCGCGCTGATCTATCAGTTCGACGAAACGAAACGGCCGGTCGAAAGACCGGCCGTTTTTGTTTGACCTAGCGTGCAAATCCGAACGTATGCGTAAAATCGAATTTATTGCTTTCGATCAACGACGCGCCGTCTGAGCGAGCGCAGATTTCCGACGATAAAACGGAGGCGGAAATCATGTGGCGTCTGGCTGTTCTTCTCTGGGTGATCGGCGGCACGGTGCTCGCGGGCGTCATGGTGACGGTCGTGCTTCTGGTGCCCTCGTGGTACGCGATGGGCATGAAGACGATTCCGGTCGCGGCGGCGATCGGGGCCATTGTCGCCATCCCGCTGGCGCTCTTCGCGGCCAAGACGATCGCGGCGCGGACGCGCGAGGCCTGACGATCGCGGTCGTCAATCTTTTCCGGGCTTCACGGTCCCGAGGAAATGCGCGAAGCGCATGAGGCCTTCGGGCCAGGGGCCGTGGCCGCTGTCTGGATTGATGTGGCCCGATTCCCCCGCGTCCACCAGCGTCGCGCCGAGCGCTGACGCGCGCTCGGTCGATTCCTCGTAGGTCGCATAGGGGTCGTTGCGGCTTGCAACCAGCAGGCAGGGAAAGTCGACGCGGCGTTGCGGCCTGTGGGCGAAGGCGTGGTCGACGTTTTCGAGCGTGAGCAGGACGCGCGGCGAGGCTGGCGCGACCAGCATGGCTGCAACCACGTTCGGTAGGTCCGCAGCGATCAGGCAGGCCGCGACGGCCCCCATGGAATGGCCGACAAGGATCACGGGCCGCTTTGCGTCCGCCGCCGCGTCGCGAACGCGCGCGGCCCATTCGTCGAAGCGGGGATGGTCGAAGTCGCGCTGCTCGACGCGTCGGGCGGTCGATAGTTTCTGCGACCAGCGATTGTACCAGTGTTCGGGTGTTCCGCCGCCCATGCCGGGCAGGATGAGAATGTCGGCTTCGGATGCGCGCATGAGGCGATCTTTAAGCGACTACAGCCCGTTGCGGAAGCCTGGCGGCCATGCCCGACAATGGCCGCGTCTCCGCCGTCTTTGCGCCGCTGTGGATTCGGACAGTCCGCCCCGCAAATCAGTCTATGCGGAGGAGACGGGATGGCGCGATACGAAGGGGGCTGCCTGTGCGGGGCCGTGCGCTTCATCTGCGAGGCCGAGCCGATCTCGCAGGGCGCATGCCATTGCCGCGACTGCCAGTACATGGCCGGCGGCGGGGCGGCGCATGGGCTCGTGCTGCCGACCGATCTCGTTCAGATGACGCAGGGGGCGCCTGCCGCCTACGCCAAGCTGTCGGACGCCGGCAACCGCGTGTCGCGCTATTTCTGCGAGGCCTGCGGCACGCAGCTTTTCCTGCGCAGCGCTGCGCATCCGGATCGAACGACGGTCAACGCCGGCGCGCTGGACGAAACTTCGCTTTACGCGCCGCATGGCCATGTATGGGTGGAGAGCGCGCCGCGCTGGCACCGGCTGGAGGCGGATTTGTCGCGGCTGTTGTGGGACGCGGCGTGATGGCGACGATGTCCTCCCTCACCCCGTGAACGGGGAGAGGGAGGAAACGTCCTAATCTTCAAGACCGCCGATGTGTTTCTGGGCGTAGAGTTGCACGCCAACCTGCTTGATCAGTTCGAGCTGGGTTTCGAGGAAGTCGATGTGATGCTCCTCATCGCCCGCCAGTTCCTCGAACAGGACTTTCGAGACGCGGTCGTTGATCGACTCGCAATATTGCGCGGCTTCGAGATAGAGCGCGCGCGCGCCGATCTCGGCGGCTAGGTCGCACTTCAGAATTTCCTCGACAGTCTCGCCGATGCGCAGCGGCTCGAGGCTCTGCATGTTGGGGAAGCCCTCGAGGAAGAGGATGCGCGCGACGAACTTGTCGGCGTGCTCCATCTCCTCGATGGATTCCTTGCGCCACTGCTTGGCGAGTTCCTTGTATCCCCAATCGTCCAGAATGCGGTAGTGCAGCCAGTACTGGTTGATCGCGGTCAGCTCGCTGCGCAATCCGCGATTGAGATATTCGATGACCTTGTCGTCGCCCTTCATACCATTCTCCTTCAGAACCCAATTCGGCGTGCGTCATGCCGCTTCCACGCCTGCCGCCGTGTCCACGCAGGGGCAAGAGTCCGGCGTGCAGGCGCAATCGATCTCGCGCTGCTCGCGCAGCAGGGCCGCGATCGTCGGCGCGCAGCGCCCGCAGTCGGGCTTGCAGTCCAGCAGTCCGTAGACGTCGAGCACACGCAGCGGCTTGCCGCCGGCTGCGGCAGCGCAGGCGCGGATGGCGCGGTCGGTCAGGTGGTTGCAGGAGCAGACGATCATGACGCGCGCCAACCCTTTTCGATCGGATGCCCTTAGGCAAGCAATTTCTCAGCCTGCGCGGTTCGAAAGCCGATTCCAAAAAAATCTGGAAATGTTCTAGGACTCTGTTGCGGCAGAGACTGTGCTGGAGCCAACATGCGTTTCTCCTGGGTGTTCACGCTGCTGGCCGCTGCCGCAAGCGTAGCCACGCCAAGCGTAGCCGACGCGCGGAATTTTCTGGCGACCGGCGCGCAATGTCGCGCGCAGGGCGGAGCGCCCGACAGCGCCGTGACGAGTCGCGCCGATCCGGATCCCGTCCGCAACTGCTATGTGCGTGACACTTCAGTCCCGAATGTGCAGTCGCCGCGACGAAGTTCGGTCGCGCCGAGCGTTCCGATCCCTTCGGCCGGCGGCGGCGCAGCCGGGGTGCTCGGCGGGATCGCCGGCGTACTCGGCGCCGGCGCCGCGCTCATCGATGCCCTGCCGAGCGAGCAGTCCGCGCCTGCCGAGGCTCCCGAACCCGAGCCGCAAGCCGAGTCGCAAGCCGAGCCGTCTGCGCCAATCGCGCCCGCGCGCCGTCCAGCAGCAGCGCCTCAGCGCCGCGCCCCGCCTTCGAGCCCACAGCGTGTAGCTGCGGACGAAAAGGTTCTGGAATGCAAGGCTTTGCTGGTGGAACGCCGCAATGTCGAGGCGAAGGCCTGCTTTCTCGAGGCGAAGGCGCTCTATGACGAAGCCCTGGCGGTTGAAGAGGCGTCTCTCGGCCGGCCGGCGCGGCGGACGAGCCTGCGCGACCACGGGCGGACGCAGGGCAAGGTTCCCGAAGGCTGCCTCGTGGTCGGCCGGCCAAAGGCCGCAGGCGTCGGCTGCGGTCAACGCCGTCAATGGTTCTGGACGCCCGTTGCGATCAGGAAGAACGCGCACTGTCCAACAAATTTCAACGTCGTCTACGTCGATCCCGAAGACGGAAAGATCAAGCCGGCGGAAGAATTTCCGGGACGCCTGCAGACCTGCGGGGAAGGCGTCACGCAGGCATGGATCGACC
>CAMFKC010000101.1 GCA_945956975.1 uncultured Methylocystaceae bacterium
GCGCTAACCGGGCTGCGCTACACTCCGACTGCGCCGCTTATAGAGAAGCGTTTCGCAGCGCGCAACGCGCTGGCGGCGCTTTTTCAGGGAGATCGCGCGGCGCGCAGGATGCGCGCGCAATCGGCGAGCTCGCGCGCAAGTTCCGCGATCTGGGCCGCTGCTTCGAGGGGCGGGGCGGGCGGCGCGCGCCCGGCCTCGCCCTCCGCCGCCGTCTCGTCCTGCACGAGCGCCTCGTCGTCGTCCTCGCCGAGCGCCAGCGCAGCCTGCGCGGGCGACAAGGGGACGCCCGCGCGCACCGAGGCGACGACGGCGCGCATGCCGTTTTCCTTGAAAAGGCGCTGCACGCCCTTGATCGTGTAGCCCTCGCCGTAGAGCAGGTGCTTGATCGTGCGAACCAGTTCGACGTCGTCCGGCCGGTAGTAGCGCCGGCCGCCGGTGCGCTTCATCGGTTTGATCTGCGCGAAGCGCGTCTCCCAGAAACGCAGGACGTGCTGCGGCAGGCCGAGGTCGTCGGCGACCTCGCTGATGGTGCGAAAGGCGTCTGGGCTCTTTTCCATGCGCAGGCTCACGGCGCCGAAGCGAATCGGCGGCCCATTCTAGCGTCTGCGCGCTGTTTGCTCAGTCCTCGGCTTCGTTGTCGACGAACTGGCCATTGATCCGGGCCTTCAGCACGTGCGACGCCTTGAAGACGATCACGCGACGCGGCGAGATCGCGGCTTCGACTCCGGTCTTCGGATTGCGCCCGACGCGCTCGCCCTTGGCGCGGACGATGAAGGACCCGAAGGAAGACAGTTTGACCGTTTCGCCGCCGGCGATCACGTCAGAGATTTCGCCCAGGACCGTTTCGACCATCGCCGCCGATTCGGCGCGCGACAGACCGACCGCACGGTAAACGGCGTCCGCAAGGTCCGAACGCGTAATCGTTCGGGAGGGACCGGTGGAATTATTGTCTGAGAGGCCGTCCGAAATCATGGGTAAGCTCAGTCGAAAATGAATGATGGATAAAACGCGCCAGCCGGCAGCCCCCAAACCTGCCAAACGCGACTTATGTTAATCGCCGTAACGCTAGAACTGCAAGCCAAATCGCTGCAGTCCGTATCCATGCAAGTACACGTTACCAGCGGATAATCGCCGCGCCCCAGGTAAACCCGCCGCCCACGGCTTCGATCATCACGACATCCCCCCGCTTGATCCGCCCGTCGCGCACGGCGACATCGAGCGCGAGCGGAATGGAGGCGGCTGACGTATTGCCGTGCAGCGCCACCGTCTTCACGACCTTCTCTGGCGCTATGCCGAGCTTCTCGGCGGAGGCGTCGATGATGCGGGCATTGGCCTGATGCGGAACGAACCAATCGAGGGTCTTCGCGTCGACGCCGGATTCGGCGAAGGAATCGAGCATGACGTCGGCGACCTGTCCGACGGCGTGCCGGAAGACGTCCTTGCCGAGCATGCGCAGGTGGCCGACCGTGCCGGTGCTCGAAGGCCCGCCGTCGACGTAGAGTTTCTCGCGATGGCGGCCGTCGGAGCGCAGGTGCGACGACAGCACGCCGCGCCCGTCAGCGCTGGCCGGTTGCGCTTCCATGACGATGGCGCCCGCGCCGTCGCCGAACAGGACGCAGGTCGTCCGGTCGTTCCAGTCCAGCAGGCGCGAAAACGTCTCCGCTCCGATCACCAGCGCCCGCTTGTGCGAGCCCGAGCGCAGGAACTTGTCCGCGGTCGAGACGGCGAACACGAAGCCCGAGCAGACTGCCTGCAGATCGAAGGCGACCCCCTTGGTGACGCCGAGCGCGGCCTGGATCTGCGTCGCGGTCGAGGGAAACGTGTAGTCCGGCGTCGATGTCGCGCAGATGATGAGGTCGATGCTTGCAGCGTCCACGCCCGCGCTGGCGAGCGCGCGCCGCGCGGCTTCGGTTCCGAGCATCGAGGTCGTCTCGCCCTCGGCCGCGATGTGGCGCTCGCGAATGCCCGTGCGCTGGACGATCCAGTCGGACGTCGTATCGACCATCTTCTCGAGGTCTTCGTTGGTCAGGGTCTTCGCCGGCAAATAGGCGCCGACGCCGAGGACCACCGAGCGCAAGCCGGGCATGTTGGTTTCTTGTGCGCCGTCGGACATGGGGGTGCGTTATCCTTGGGGTTCTTCGTCCGGCGCAGACGCGGCGGCGCTCGCCTCGGCCTCGCTCGAAAGGGTGATGGTCTCGCGGATCTTGTCGAGGAGCTTGTGCTTGGACATGTCGTAGCCAAGCTCGATCGCGCCGGCGAAGCCGACAGAATCCATGCTGCCGTGGCTCTTGATGATGACGCCGTCGAGGCCGAGGAACAGGCCGCCGTTGACCCGGCGCGGGTCGATCTTTTCCTTCAGCGCCTTGAAGGCGCCGCGCGCCATCAGGGCGCCGAGCTTCGAGGTCAGCGAGGAGCGGAAGGCGTCGCGCATGTATTGCGCGATCTGCTTGGCGGTTCCCTCCGCCGTCTTGAGCGCGATATTGCCGGTGAAGCCTTCCGTGACGACCACGTCGACCGTTCCCTTGCCGAGATCGTCGCCCTCCACGAAGCCCCGATAGTCGAGCGTCGGGATATTGGCCTCGCGCAGGCGGCGCGAGGCGGCCTTCACTTCTTCGAGACCCTTGATTTCTTCCGTGCCGACGTTGAGCAGACCCACGGTCGGGCGGTCGATGTCGAAGAAGATCCGCGCCATGGCCGATCCCATAATCGCGAGGTCGAACAGGTGCTCGGCGTCCGCCCCGATCGTCGCGCCGACATCGAGCACGATGGACTCGCCGCGCAACGTCGGCCAGATGCCGGCCAGCGCCGGGCGCTCGATGCCCGGCAGCATGTGCAGGCAGATTTTCGACATCGCCATCAGCGCGCCGGTATTGCCGGCTGAAACCGCGGCGGCCGCCTCGCCCTTTTTCACCGCGTCGATCGCAAGCCACATGGACGAGCCGCGTCGGCCGGAACGCACGGCCTGGCTCGGTTTGTCGTCGTTCTTCACGACCACGTCGGTGTGCCGGATTTCGGAGACGGCCGCCAGGCGCGGGTGCTGTTCGATCAGCGGCCGGATTTGCTTCTCGTCGCCGAAGAACAGATAGGACGTGTCCGGCCTCCGGTCGCGGGCAATGGCGGCGCCGGGCACGACCACGGAGGGACCGAAGTCGCCGCCCATGGCGTCGAGCGCGATCCGCACGCCATTCGTCATCTGCGCTGAGGCTCCGTCAAACGCCCGGCCTTGATTGCGGGCGGCGGACCATAGCCGCTGGGGCGGCTATGGCAACCGGTTTTTGGCGCGTTCTGAGCGCGCGGGACGCGGGCGACGGCCTGAGTTCAAGCCTTATCGCCAGGATCGGCCTTGCGCGCGCCCAAGGGGGCGAAGGGCGAGACCGTTGCGGGCGGCGGACCTGGTTCGTCGAAAGCCGCGCCAGGCTTGCGCGGATAGGGGTCGATGCCCAGCGTGAGGAATTCCGAAGCCAAGGCGCCGAGGTCGATCCGGCCGCCGACGATCTCGTCGGGGGCGTCGAGATCTTCCATCCCCTCCTCCTCATCGTCGATCGGCGGACGGGCCTCGCGCCGGCGGCGGGAAGTGCGCTCGTCGTGCGCGCGCACGGGCCGCGTGTTGCGGGGAGTCACGAATTCGACGTCCACCGGCTCGACAATCGCGGCCTCGAAATCATCCAGGCTGACCACGCAGGTCAGCGTGGCGCGCGCCGTCACCTCGCCGGTGACGTGCAACCCGTCCTTGCCGCGATGCGCGATGTGCAGTCTCGCGGCGGCCGACGACAGTGCGACGATCCCGTTGAGCGTCGCCAGCGCCTCGAGTTGCCCGGGATTGGCTTCGATCACGACATCCGCGCCATGAGGCGGAATTTCCGAGACCGCGATCGGCGACGACCAGACCGGCAGTTCGTGCGGTTCGTCCCTGCTCATGGCTTCTCCTGCGGCGCGGGGAAAGGAATCGGCCCTTTCTGGAACGCCGCTGGCGGCGCGGCGGCCATCGCCGCCTCCGCGGACAGCGCGTAGCGCGCGAGCGGCGCGGCGACGCCGGCGTCCGCGCTGCCATAGACATTGCGCGCGAGAGCTTCGGCAAGCGCCGTCTCGCCACCGGGCAGCGCCGCCTCATAGGCGGTTCGGCGGCCGTTGTAGTCGGCCGCGTATCTGGCGATCCGCTTGGGCACGGCCAGATCCCCGACGCCCATCTCGCGCAAGGCGCGGTCGAGCGCGCGGAATATTTCGTCGGACAGCGCCTGCGCCAGCGCAGGTCCGGGTTCGGGCGACGCCGCCAGCCGACGGATCACGAGAAACGCATGCAGCACGAGCATGTCGAACCGCCCCTCCAGCGTATCCGGCACATTATACGGGGCAAGAAAAAGCTCGGGGCGCCGCGCCGCGGCCATGATCTCGCCGTACAGACGCTCTGCCGTCTCGGCGTCGGGCTTACGGGAAAACAGCTTGAATATCATGGCTTGGAACTCTGTAGGCTACGGCGGCTGAAGCGCGGCGACCTTGCATTTGGCCGTCCCGGGGGTTAGGCATCGCCGGTCGTCGATGCAAGTCCGAATTTGCAAGTGCGAATTTGGGGTCGCGGCGGCGGGCGCGCCAGATGCCTTGGTTGTGTGCGATCTGCTGGATCGCGATGAAGACGCGGAGCGTGGGAATGGCCTTGGGGGAAAAGCGGCGCATGTTGTCGCCGGCGCGTGTGGCTCTCGTCGTGGCTCTCGCCGCCCCGCTCGGCGCCTGTTCGACCGGCGGCATTCCCGGTCTGAGCTATGACGGCGTCGTGCAGCGCGGCTATCAGGCCGACGCCACGACCATGAACCAGCTCAAGAACGGCCTCTCGAAAGAGAAGACCCTCGCCCTGCTCGGCACGCCTTCCACGACCTCCACGGTCGGCGGCGACGCTTGGTACTACGTCAGCCAGACGGTCACCCGCGACGTCGCGTTCCTGCAGCCGCGCGTGACCGACCAGCGGGTCCTCGCCGTCTATTTCGGCAGGGGCGGCATCGACCGCGTCGCCAATTACGGCCTACAGGACGGCAAGCTGTTCGACTATGTCTCGCGCACCACGCCGACAGCGGGCGGCGACGAGAGCTTCGTCCAGCAAATGCTCAAGGGCCTGCTGAAGTTCTCGTAAGGGCGTCCGCGTGCCGCCGCATGTCGTCGCGGTCTCGAGCCGGCGCGGCCACCATTTTTCCAAGACGCCAGCGCTGTCGATCCGCCTCGTGGCGGGCCTGGGCGTGGAGGGCGACGGCCATTTCGGCGCGAAGGTGAAGCACCGCTCGCGGGCGATGAAGAACCCTAACCTGCCCAACCTGCGGCAGGTTCATCTTCTGCAGGCGGAGTTCCTCGACACGCTCGCCGACAGCTTTGGCCCGGTCGGGCCCGGCGATCTCGGCGAGAACGTGCTGGTCCGCGATCTCGACCTGCTCGCCCTCCCCGCCGGGGCCCGCCTCAGGCTCGGCGCGTCGGCCGTCGTCGAACTGACCGGCCTGCGCAACCCCTGCGTCCAGATCGATCGGTTCCGGCCTGGCATGATGGCGGCCTGCCTCGACAGGGACGCCGACGGGCGCCTGGTGCGCAAGAGCGGCGTGATGGGGATCGTCATTCAAAGCGGCGACGTCGCAGGCGGCGACGGCGTCTCGATCGAACTTCCGACCGGCCCGTTTCGTCCGATGGAGCCCGTTTGAGGCGTCAGGATCTGGCCGCTGATTCCAGATCCGCGCCGGCGTCGCGGCCGATAATCTTCGCCAACGGACACGCGAACCGCCAGCCGAAACCTTCCGGGGCATACTGCGGGTCGACCTTTGCTGAATAGGTCGTGGCGACGAGCTTTCGCGTAACGACGCTGCCGAAGCCGGAGCGCTGCGGCTTGTGTACGGGCGGGCCGCCGGATTCGCGCCATTCCAGCAAAAACGTTTCCGAGCCCGGGGCTCCCGACACGGACCAGACGACCGAGACCTGCCCTGTTTCCGCAGACAGCGCGCCGTATTTCACCGCATTGGTCGCCAATTCATAAATGGCCATCGCCAGCATCTGCGATGCGTCGGCGCTGACGAGCACGGGCGGGCCAGACAGCATGATCTTCCCGGTCTGCGGATCGGAGAACAGGCTGGTCTGGGACAGAATCAGGCGCTCCAGCGTCGCGCCCTGCCATTCGTTGTCGACGATCACGTCATGCGCGGCGGCCAGCGCTGCGACGCGCTCGATGAAATGCGCCTCGTAATCTTCGCCGCCGGCCGTCTGCCGCGCAATGCCCTGCACCACGGCGAGCAGGTTCTTGGCGCGGTGGTTGACCTCGCGCATCAGCACGAGATTGCGCTGCTCCGCCCGCTTTCGCTCGGTGATGTCGACGAAGACCGCCGCCAGCCGATACGGGGTCCCCTTCTCGTCGGTGATCGTATTGAGCGTAATTTGCGCCCAAATTTTCTCCCCCGCCGCATTCTCGAGCCTCGCTTCGAGTTCGAAGGCCGAAATCTCCGCGCTTCGCAGGCGGCCGAGCGCGTTTTCCAGGCTCGCGCGGCTGGCGACATGCACGACGTCGGACAGCGTCGCAGCCAAAAGGTCGCCGGATCGCGCGCCGACGAGACGGCACAACGCTTCGTTGACCCGCGTGAAACGAGCGGTGGCGAGATCGATTTGCGCCTTTCCGAGCGAAGAATTGTTGAACATCGCGCGGAACGTCGCTTCGCTTTCGCGCAGGCGCTGTTCGATGGCGCGCTGGTCCGAGACGTCGGTGTTGGTGCCGAACCATCGCATGATGCGGCCCTCATCGTCGCGGATCGGCGCGGCGCGCGACAAGAACCAGCGAAACTCGCCGCTAGCGGAGCGCAGCGGAAATGTGTCTTCCCAAGGTTCGCCGGTTTCAAAGGATTGGCGGATACGCTCGACGACCCGCTCGACGTGATCGGGATGGTGGACCTTCGTCCAGCCCCATCCCTCCATCTGCGCGAGATCCGTGCCGGTGAAATCGTACCAGCGCTGGTTGTACCAGAACACGGATCCGACCGAGTCAGCCATCCACGCGAGTTGCGGAATGTTGTCGACAAGCGCGGCGAAAAGCCCCTCGTGCGGCCGCGCCGTCGATGTTTCAGGCGTCCCTGTCCCCTCCGTCATGCCGTCCCTTGCCCTCGTCGCCGGATTGCCAAAGTCTGCGCGATGGACCCGTTCAACGCGCGAACGTCGTTTTGGCGCCGTAGACGTCAAACCTTTTTGACGAATTCCGTCTTCAGCACCAGCCCCTTGACCTGCGCCGACCGGCATTCGATCTCGCGCGGGTCGTCGGTCAGCCGGATGTTCTTGAACACCGTCCCGCGTTTCAGCGTGGTCGACGCGCCCTTGACCTTCAGGTCCTTGATGATGGTGACGCTGTCGCCGTCAGCGAGAACTGCGCCGTTCGAGTCGCGGGTTTCCATCGACAATTCTCCAATCGCGCCCGTTGGGCTCAACAAAAAAGGGCGGGGTTTCCCCCGCCCTCCGATAGCGCAGTCACACCGGCCTCAGTGCGCCAGGATCGCCAGCAGCAGCAGGGCCACGATG
>CAMFKC010000102.1 GCA_945956975.1 uncultured Methylocystaceae bacterium
CGTGCACCGTGTAGACGCGCACCGCGTCCGACGCGGGCGCGCCCGCGAGCGAGCCGCGCTGCGTCGTGACCGCGATGCCTCTGATCCGCGACTTCAGATCGGGACGATCCTCGAACAGCGTGCGGCAGACTTCGCCTGTCGCGCGCCAGAATTCGCTCGCGTCGTGCTCCAGCCAGTTTTCACGCGGCGTCAGATAGGTCTTGAAGACGTGCTGGCGCTTCCCCACCAGTTCGCCGGTCAGATCGAACACCAGCGCGCGCACGCTCTGCGTGCCGCAGTCGATGGAAAGGAGAAGATCGCTCGCAGTGCTCATGGTCGGGCCGGCAGCGCATAGCGGCATGCGATCAGCGCGCGATAGCGCTCTTCCTCGGCGCGCCAGCGCGCATCATCCCAGCCGGCTTCCTCACGCGCAATGTCGCGAATGCGCCCAAAGGCTTCCTGCCCGCCCTCGCGCAGCAGCAACCCTATGCGGGAGCGGCGCAGCAGCGCGTCGTCGAGATGGACGACATGCTCCGCCCGGAACGACCAGCGCAGTTCCGCCCAGGTCGTCGGCGCGACGCCGATCGCCTCGGTCTCGCCGGCGCAGGCAGCGGCGCGCAGTCCGGGCGCGTCATCGCCGAACAGCTCAAGCCAACGCCGCGCGACCGCAGGCGGCAACCCGGCCAGCGCCTTTTCGGTCTCCGGCTTCGGCGCAGCAAGAATGCGTGTCGTCGCGCCTGCATTGCGCAGCGCCGGAAGCCGCGCGCGCACAGTCCGCAATGCGGCAACCGCAGTCGAACGAAATGTGGTGAGCTTGCCGCCGGTCACCGTCAGCAACCCCTCTTCCATCACAACCAGATGATCGCGGGCCTCCTTTGAAGGATCGACATCGGCGCCGGACGCCACGACCGGCCGCACCCCGGCCCAGGTTGACACGACGTCGTCCTCCGTGAGGCGGATGCCCGGAAACGCCCCCTGCGCCGCGCGCATCAGGTAATCGACCTCGGCCCGCGATATGCCGGGCTCGTCGTCGAGATCGTCCCGGTGATCGACATCGGTTGTGCCGACAAGCACCGCGCCTTCCCACGGCACGGCGAAGACCGGACGACCGTCATCAGCATAAAATCCGACAGCTTGCGCGAGCGGAAAGCGATCCGCAGCGAATATCAAGTGACTGCCGCGAAGCGGCCGCAGTTTCGGCGCCGCTCCGATCTTTCCGCGGAGACGGTCGGACCAGGCGCCGGCGGCGTTGACCACGAGGCGAGCCGCGACGTCGAACATCGCGCCCGTGACGGCGTCGCGCAGCCGCGCGCCTTCGACGCCCGTATGTCCGCGTAGCAGATCCTCGACGGCGACATAGTTGACCGCGAGCGCGCCATGCGAGCGCGCTTCCTGCAACACGCGCATCACCAGACGCGCATCGTCCGTCTGTGCGTCGAGATAGGACCAGCCGCCCTGCAGCCTGTCGCGCGCGAGCGCGGGCAGTTCTGCGCCGAGTTGAGCCGCGTCTCGCCACCGGCGGCTCCGCGCGCCGGCAAAGTAATCATAGACGGCAAGCGCTGCGGCGAGCTTCAGCTTGCCGTTCCTGCCGCCGACGTGCACGGGCACGACGAATTCCAGAGGCGACACCAGACCCGGCGCATCGCGCAGCAGGGCGGTCCGCTCACGCACGCTTTCGCGTGTCAGTCCGAACTTGCCTTGCGCGAGATAGCGCAGGCCGCCATGCACGAGCTTGGATGAGCGCGACGACGTCCCGCTGGCGAAATCGCGTGCGTCCACAATTGCCGTTCGCGCGCCGGCGCGGGCCGCCTCCAGGGCGACGCCCGCGCCCGCAATGCCGGCGCCGATCACCAGCACATCGAATGGCGCGCCGGCCCTCAGGTCCGCGATGTCCTCGTCACGCGCCACGTTGATTGTCCGCGATCAGATTGCCCGAGGCCATGACGCCGTCGGGGTCGAAATGCGCAATCATATCGGAAATCGCTGCAACGCCGCGCGCGCCTTTCTCCGCCGCGAGCCAGGGCGCATGATCCTTGCCGACGCCATGCTGATGCGAAATCGTTCCGCCGCCCGCCACGATCGCAGCGCTGACGGCCGTCTTCAGCGCGCGCCACCGCGCCCAGGCCGTTTCAAAATCGGGACCGATGCGAAACACGAATGTCGAATAGACGCTCGAGCCCTGCGGATAGACGTGCGAGAGATGGGTGTAGGCGTGGCAGCGCTCGCCGAGCGACGCGAGCGCTTCGCGGCCCGCCTCCTCCATGGCGCGCATCGCCGGTGTCACGCGCGGCCAGTCGACGGCTGTTTCCATCGTGTCGACGGCGTAGCCTGATTCCCACAGCCCATTGCGCAGATAAACCGACTTGAAGCGATTGGCCTTCCATTTGGCGCCGAGCATAGTTCCGGTCGAGACCGCGCCATGCCCTGCCAGGATCTTTTCCGCCTGCTGGCGCATCGCGCGCACCTGCGCGCCGCCGCCGGTATAGCCCGCAAGCAACAGAACCTTGTCGTCGCGAACGCCACGTGCACGGAGGTATCGCTCGAGAAGCCGCACCGCCGGTCCGCCTCCCGCAAGCCGCAGCGTCGTCTCGGTTTCCGTCTGATTGGCGAGACGCAGCATGGAGAGACCGAGCTTCGCCTGTGCGAGTTCACGCGCCGCTTTTGCGCCATGCTCCCAATCGCGCAGAAAATAGCCGACGAAATCTTCGCGCTCCGGCAACGGCGTCACGCGCATCGTCGCTCGCGTGATGATTCCGATGCGCCCTTCCGAACCGAGCACCCATTCGCGCAGATCGGGGCCGGCGGCTGAGGCCGGAAATGTGGGAATGTCGAGCCGGCCTGTCGGCGTCTCGAGCCGCGCGCCCGCAAGCATGCCTTCGATCCGGCCATAGCGCGCGGACTGCTGTCCCGACGACCTGGTCGCGATCCAGCCACCGAGGGTCGAATAGTCGAAGCTCTGCGGAAAATGCCCGAGCGTAAAGCCCCTTTCCTGCAATCGCGCCTCGATTTCCGGTCCTGCGGCGCCCGCCTCGAAGGTCGCGAGTTGCGCATGAGAATCGAGATGCAGCAGCCGGTTCAGCCTCGCGAGAGACAAGGCGAGCACGGCCCTCTCTCCATCAGGCGCCGTGAGATGGCCAACGACGCTCGTCGCGCCGCCCTGCGGAATTATGCGCACGCCATTCTCGCGCGCCCAGTCCAAGAGCATTCGCACTTCGGCGTCTTCCTGCGGGGTTGCGACGCCATCGACGACTGTGTCTATCCGTCCAAACCTGAGGCGCAGCCAGTCGCCGAGACTCTGGCCGAAGCTCGCCGTCAGCCGCGACCCGGCGCTCGTGTCGACGAGGGGATGCGCTGGCAGGCGCGAGGGGCCGACGCCGGCCAACGCCTGTTGCTTCGTGGCGTCGGACGGAGGCTGCGTCTCGCCGATGCGTTCGCGTAGGAACTCGAGCGCGCCCGCAGGCATATGCGGCTCGATCGACTCGTCGCCCCACCCGTTCCATCGCCGCATCGCGCTCTCCCGGCGGACATATTCGCAGCGTCGACGCGCGGGCGCCAGCCTCGGCTCAGGCCGTGCGGTTTTCCTCGAGCCCCAGTTCCTGTTTCATCTGGTCGCGGATCAGGAATTTCTGGATCTTGCCGGTGACGGTCATCGGAAAGCCGTCGACGAACCTGATGTAGCGCGGCACCTTGTAATGCGCGATCTGGCCCTTGCAGAAATCGCGCACCTCGTCCTCGGTGATCGTCTCGCCCTCCCGCGGCACGATCCAGGCGCACAGCTCCTCGCCGAAGCGCTTGTCGGGCAGGCCGACGACTTGCACATCCTTGATCTTGGGATGGCGGTAGAGGAATTCCTCGATCTCGCGCGGATAGACGTTCTCGCCGCCGCGGATGACCATGTCCTTGATGCGGCCGACGATGTTGCAATAGCCGTTGTCGTCCATGGTCGCGAGATCGCCGGTGTGCATCCAGCCCTCGCCGTCGACGGCTTCCGCCGTCTTGGCTATGTCGCCCCAATAGCCGCGCATGATCGAATAGCCGCGGGTGCAGAATTCGCCGGTGACGCCGCGCGGAACGATATTGCCCTCGCTGTCGATGATCTTGATCTCGATATGCGGCTGCACCCGGCCGACGGTGGAGACGCGCAGCTCGATGGAATCGTCCACGCTGCTCTGCGTCGAGACCGGCGATGTCTCGGTCATGCCGTAGGCGATGGTGACCTCGCGCATGTTCATCTGGTTGATGACGCGCTTCATCACCTCGATCGGACAGGGGCTGCCCGCCATGATGCCGGTGCGCAGCGAGGAGATGTCGTATTTCGCGAAATCGGGATGATCGAGGGCGCCGATGAACATGGTGGGGACGCCATAAAGCGTCGTGCAGCGCTCCTCCGAGACCGCCTGGAGCACGGCGAGAGGGTCGAAGGCCTCGGCGGGATAGACGAGCGCCGCTCCATGGGTCAGCGCGCCGAGGTTCGCCATCACCATGCCGAAGCAATGGTAGAGCGGCACGGGCACGCAGATCTTGTCCTGCTCGGTCAGGCGGATCGCCTCGCCGACGAAGAAGCCGTTATTGAGGATGTTGCGATGGGTAAGGGTCGCACCCTTGGGGTTGCCCGTCGTGCCCGAGGTGAACTGGATGTTGATGGGGTCGTCGGCCTTGAGCGTGCGGCCGAGCGCGGCGAGCTTTTCTTTCTCCGTATCAGAGGGCGCACTCAGCAATTCGCCGAAGTTCAGCATGCCCGGCGTCTTTTCGTCGCCGAGGCGGATGACGAATTGCAGCGTGGGCAGCTTCGCCGCCTTGAGCGCGCCGGGCTGTGAGGTCGCAAGCTCCGGTGTGAGATCGCTGATCATCTCGACATAGTTCGACGTCTTGAAGGCCGGCGACAGGATGATCGCGCGGCAGCCGACCTTGTTGACGGCATATTCGAGCTCGGCGCGGCGATAGGCCGGATTGATGTTGACGAGGACAAGGCCCGCCTTGGCGGTGGCATGCTGCGTCAGAAGCCACTCGACATTGTTGGGCGACCAGATGGCGACGCGGTCGCCCTTCTCGAGGCCGAGCCGGATCAGCGAACAGGCGACCGCGTCGACCCGGCGCCTGAGTTCGGCATAGGTAAGCCGGTCGTTCTGGTGGCGCGAGACCAGCGCATCGCGGTCCGCATATGTCGCGCAGGCGTCGTCGAAATAGGCGCCGATCGTCTGCTCGATCAGCGGGACGTCCGTCGCGCCCTTATCGTGGCTGAGCTTCGTCATGGCCGTTTCCCTGAGGTAATTTTTCTGATCTTACGCTTTAGCGGCCTCGAATTCGACGAGCTCGGCGCCGTCGCCGACCTGGTCGCCGACCGCGAAGCGATGCGCCTTGAGCACGCCGTCGGACGGCGCGGTGATCGTATGCTCCATCTTCATGGCTTCGAGGATGAGAAGCGGCGCGCCCTTGTCCACCTTGGCGCCGGCCTGCGCGATGATGGCGATGATCTTGCCGGGCATCGGCGCGAGAAGCCCGCCATGGCCGCCCGCGCCATCGGTCGCGACATGCAGCGGATCGACCACCGCCAGACGCCAGACGCGGCCATCAAGGAAGACGTGGCGCATTTGCCCCGCCGCAATCACGGCGGCATCCTTACGCACGCCGTCGATCTCGACCCGCATCGCGCCGCGCTCGTCGATCTTTCCCCGCACGGCATGCGAATGGTCGCCCAGCGCGAGCGTAAAGCCATCGCCATGCGCGAGAACGTCGACGCTCGTCTGCGTCTCGCCGAAACGATAGAGCTGCGCACGGCGCGCCGCGCCGTTGAGGCGCCAGCCGTCGCGGGCATGCCAGGGCGAGGTCGCGTCGCTGCTGCGCTGCGCGCGCGCCTCGGCGGCCTGCCGCTCGCGCAGCAGATCGGCCAGCGCCGCGACCAGGAAGGCCTCGGCGGGCGGCGTCTCCGCGCCGGGAAAGAGAAAGGCGCGTTCCCGCTCGATCAGGCCCGTATCGAGGTCGGCCGTCGCGAAGGCAGGACAGGCGACGAGGCGCGACAGGAAATCAATGTTGTTGTTGACGCCGACAACCCGATAGTCGGCCAGCGCCTGCAACATGCGCGCACGCGCCCGATCGCGATCGTCGTCCCAGACGATCAGCTTGGCGATCATCGGATCGTAGAAGGGGCTGATGCTGTCGCCCTCCTCCACGCCCGTGTCGACGCGGACGTTCAGGCTTTCGGCCGGCGGCGCGAGATGGGAGAGCCTCCCGGTCGACGGCAGGAAGTTCTTGTTCGGGTCCTCGGCATAGATGCGCGCTTCAAGCGCATGGCCGTTGATGTGGAGTTGCTCTTGGCGTAGCGGCAGCGGTTCGCCCGCGGCGACGCACAATTGCCATTCGACGAGGTCGAGGCCCGTGATCATCTCCGTCACGGGATGCTCGACCTGCAGGCGCGTGTTCATTTCCATGAAATAGAACTGGCCGTCCTGCGTGGCGATGAACTCCACCGTGCCGGCGCCGACATAGCCGACCGCCTTGGCGGCGGCCACCGCCGCCTCGCCCATGTGGCGGCGGCGTTCCGGCGTCATGCCCGGCGCGGGCGCCTCTTCCAGCACCTTCTGGTGGCGGCGCTGCACGGAGCAGTCGCGCTCGAAGAGGTAGACGCAGTCGCCCTGCGAGTCACCGAAGACCTGGATCTCGATGTGACGGGGCCGGACGATGTATTTCTCGACCAGCACATGATCCGAGCCGAAGCTCGCCGCCGCCTCGCGCTTGCAAGAGGCGAACGCGGCGTCGAAGTCTTCCGCCTTCATCACCTGCCGCATGCCCTTGCCGCCGCCGCCGGCAGCCGCCTTGATCATGACGGGGTAGCCGATGGCGTCGGCCTTCGACTTCAGCAGCGCCGCGTCCTGGTCGTCGCCGTGGTAGCCCGGCGTAAGCGGCACGCGGGCCGCCTCCATCAGCTTCTTGGCTTCAGACTTCGAGCCCATGGCGCGGATCGCGCCTACGGGCGGGCCGATGAAGACGATGCCGGCCTCGTCGCACGCATGGCAGAAGGCCTCGTTTTCCGAGAGAAAGCCATAGCCCGGATGGATCGCCTGCGCGCCGGTGCGCTTCGCCGCGTCAATGATCTTCTCAATGACGAGATAGCTCTCGCGCGCCGGCGATGGCCCGATGAAGACAGCTTCATCGGCCATGCGCACATGGCGCGCGCCGGCGTCGGCTTCGGAATAGACGGCGACAGTCGCCACGCCCATGCGGCGGGCCGTCTTGATGATGCGGCAGGCGATTTCGCCGCGGTTGGCGATGAGGATCTTGTCGAACATGGCGTTTCCCAATTCCTGGACCGCGAGCCTTCAGGCTCGCTGGCGGATGCGAGCCTGAAGGCTCGCGGTCCTTTTCCTCACATCCTGAACAGGCCGAACTTCGTCGGCTGGATCGGCGCGTTGAGCGAGGCCGAGAGCGAGAGGCCGAGCACGCGGCGCGTGTCGGCGGGATCGAACACGCCGTCGTCCCAGAGCCGCGCCGTCGCGAAATAGGGATGGCCCTGCGC
>CAMFKC010000103.1 GCA_945956975.1 uncultured Methylocystaceae bacterium
CGTCGGTCGCGACCTCATAGGGGCCGAGGACGATTTCCCCCGGCCTGTCCGACCGCTCGGCGCGCATGGCGATCTCAGTCCGCCGCCTGGACGACGAGCGAGGCGTTCACGCCGCCGAAGGCGAAGGAGTTGGACATGGCCGTGCGGATGGTCATCGGACGCGCCGCATTGGGCACGCAGTCGACCGGGCACTTGGGGTCGGGTTCGAGGAAATTGATGGTCGGGGGCGCGACGCTTTCGCGGATCGCCATGATCGTGCAGACGAGTTCCAGCGCGCCGGCCGCGCCCAATCCATGGCCGTGCACGGGCTTGGTGGAGGAAACGGCGACCTCGCCCAGACGCTCGCCGAAAATGCGGCCCATCGCTTCGGATTCGGTGGGATCGTTGAGCGCGGTGGCGGTGCCGTGGGCGTTCACGTAGGCGATTTCGTCGGGCGACACGCCCGAATCCTGGATCGCTCGCTTCATGGCGAGCGAGGCGCCGTCGGCGTCGGGCCGGATCGGGTCGCGCGCGTCGGCCGAGGTGCCGTAGCCGAGCAGGCGGCACAGGATCGGCGCGCCGCGGGCGATGGCCGCCTCTTCGGTCTCGAGGATGAACATGGCCGCGCCGTCGCCGATGCTCATGCCGTTACGGCCCTTCGAGAAGGGCCGGCATTTGTCGGGGGTGAGGACGCGCAGCATTTCCCAGGTCATCTGGGTGCCGACAGACAGGCTCGCCTCGGCGCCGCCGACGATGGCGCGCTCGGCCATGCCGGAACGGACCATCTGCATGCCCATGCCGATCGCCTGGCTCGCGGAGGAACAGGCGCTGGCGACCGCGAAGACCGGCCCGTGCGCGTCGTAGCGGATCGACAGCATCGAGGGACCGGCGCTGGCGATGAGCTTGGGAATGCTCAGCGGCTCGGGCTTCTGGCCCTTGGCGTAGAGATTGAACAGACCGTCGTCGACCGTGCGGATGCCGCCGATGCCGGAGCCGAGAATGACCGCACAATCGGCGCCGCCCACATTGCTGCGCTCGAGCCCGGCCTCGGCAACGGCCTGATCCGCGGCGACGATGGCGTATTGCGTGAACGGATCGCAGTACATCAGGGTCGGCCGGTCGATCAGGCTCGCAGCGTCGAAACCCGGCACCTGCGCGCCGATCCGGATGCGTCCGGGATAGTCGCGTGCGAATTCGAGCGGCCGGATGACGCTCGCGCCGTCGCGGGCGGCGGTCCACAGCGGCTTCCATCCGAGGCCGGCGCCGGAAACGGCGCCCATGCCGGTAATGACGACCCGACGGCCCTCAGCCATTCAGCTCTTCTCTTTCTGAATATGGCCGGCCAGCGCGTCGACGAGATCCTGGACGGTCTTGGCCTCCTGGAAGGCGCCATCCATGGGAATGTAGACGTCGAATTTTTCCTCGATCGCAGTCAGGATCATGACGATGTCGATCGACTTCAGGTCCAGGCTCTCGATCGTCGCGTCGGGCTTGATCTTGTCGGCCTCGACCATGCCCTCTTTCGAGATCACGTCAACGATCTGGGCATAGAGCTCGGTGCCTTGAGCCACAGGTTCCACGGGCGCCCCCGGTTTGGGTTTCGGACCGTCAGACCGCCCCTCTCGACAGCCAGACATGGAATGAGAGCGTCCGGGCGCGCCCGGACGTTTGGCGACCGCCGCCAGGGGCGTTTCGCGCTGGCCTTCGTTAAGGCACTCGGGGCCCAAAATAAAGCCCCCGAAGCCAAACTCGCCCATCAAGAAGGCATCGGACGTTGACGTAGGCGGCTGGAACTGGTCTACAGCGCGGGCTCGGGAGGCGGCGGCGCGAACAGCGCTGCCGGGGAGCGGACCTGTCCGCAGGCCCCCAATCAGTGAAACAGACGCCGCCTGACCGACGCGGATGCGGTTTGATCTGGAGCGATTGATCCTGTCAGCGTCAGCACGAAACCACGGGCGTCCCGACCAGTCCCAGAGTTGGAAAACCGAACCTTGTCCATGATCCTGACCGAGCCGTTCGAACGGGCTTGGCACCATCGCGAACTGATCCGCGCGGTCGTCCGCCGCGAGCTGAAATCGCGCTTCCGCGACTCCTTCCTCGGCTGGATCTGGGCGATTTTCGCGCCGCTCGCCATGCTGCTCGCCTATACGGCCATCTTCACCATCGCGACGCCCGCCATCGCGTCGGGCGTGCCGATCTACGATTACGCTGCAGCGAGCTTCTGCGGCCTCATCCTCTTCAACGTGTTCGCGGAACTGGCGGCGCGCTCCCCGACCCTGCTGCACGAGCACGTCCACTTCATCAAGAAGTCGATCTTCCCCTCGGAGACGATCGCCTGGACCTCGACGATCCGCGCGGTCGTCTACGGCGGCATCAGCTTCGCGACGCTGCTGGCGGTCCGGCTCTTCACGGTCCACTACATTTCCTGGACCGTGGTGTTCGTGCCTCTCATCATCATTCCCTTCATGATGCTGATGCTGGGCTCGGTGTGGTTCCTGATGGCGCTCGGCGCCTTCACGCGCGACGTCGCCCATCTCATGGTCTCGATCGTGCCACTGCTGATGTTCGCGACGCCGGTGTTCTTCCAGGTCGAGCAGCTGCCCGCGGGCCTGCAGCCCTGGATCAAGCTCAACCTCGTCGGCGACTACATCGCCATGCTGCGCGACCTCGTGATCTACGAGCGCTTTCCGAGCCCGTGGATGTATCTCGGCTGTGTCGCGGCCTCCTACGCCGTCTTCCTGTTCGGCTACCGTTTCTTCAAGGAATACAAGTCGGTGATCGTCGATGTCCTCTGATTTCGCGATCTCCTGCCGCAATGCCGGGAAGGCGTTCCAGCTCTACCTGCATCGCAACGACCAGCTGATGCAGGCGCTCTTCGGCTGGGCGAAGACCTTCTACAAGAAACACTGGGTGCTCAAGGACATCACCTTCGACATCAAGAAGGGCGAGTGCGTCGGCATCATCGGGCGCAACGGCGCGGGCAAGACGACGCTGCTGCAGATCCTGTGCGGCATCACCCAGCCGACCACCGGATCGGTGACGATCGACGGGCGCATCGCGCCGATCCTGGCGCTCGGTTCGGGCTTCGACGGCGCACTGACGGGCCGCGAGAACGCAATCATCGGCGGCGCGATCCTGGGGCTCAAGCGCAAGGACATCGTCGCCAAGCTCGACCAGATCGCGGAATTCGCCGAGATCGGCATGTTCTTCGACCAGCCGATGAAGCTTTATTCAAGCGGCATGGTGGCGCGACTGGCCTTCGCGATCTGCGCGCATGTGGACGCGGACATCCTGATCGTCGACGAGGCGCTGTCGGTCGGCGACGAGGCCTTCGCGCAGAAATGCGAGAATTTCATCGCGGAATTCTCCAAGCGCGGCACGATCCTCGTCGTTTCGCACGGGCTCGACTACCTGCGAACGCTGTGCGACCGGGTCATCTGGATCGACGCGGGCGTGGTGCGCGAAGTCGGCCATCCCGACGAGATCATTCCCCGCTACAAGGCGGCCGTCCGCAAGGACGACGAGGACGAGGCGAACGCCGTGATCGGCGGGGGGCAGGCGGCCTGAGCGGTCCGCGAGCCCTCAGGCTCGCATTGGGGCAGCGCCGGGCGAGCCTGAAGGCTCGTCGTCCGCTTAGGCCCCCGCCAGCGCGGGGATGGCCGACGGCGCCTGCCGCGCATCGCCGACCTGCTGGCGCTGGATCAGCCAAATTCCGCAGACGATTTCCGCAAGCGCCAGACCGACGACGAGAATCGCCAGCGCAGGGTTGGCGCGGATCAGCGTCTCCGCCGCCACCAATATGCCGATATGGACCGCAGGCAGGACCGCGACCGCCGCGCCGCCGGCGGCGGAACGGCGGCCTGTGGCGCTGGCCACCGTCAGGATCAGACCGATGCCGAGCAGCGTGTGAGCGAGCGCCAGAGCAGGGATGACGAAGCGCTTGACGGCCTCGGACGCCCATTCCGCAAAATTGCGGCGGTCGACCATCGCGTATTTCATATAGGCGAAGAAGTCGCGCATGCTCAGTTCGAACACGCCCTTCCAGTTGCGCGAGGGAAGCGCCTTGGCGCCCTGCATCGGCAGGGAAATCGCGTATTCATCGAAATCCGAGACGCGCACGCGGCGGCCGTCGTCCGGGCGGCTCTGGATCTGGCCGTGCGTCAGGATCATCACGACGTTGAAGTCGTTGCGGCGGAATTCCGCGCGGTTCGCGGTGATCGTCTCCTCGACCTTCTTCTCCGGCGAGCGCTGGCGTATGAAGACGTTGGCGGCGATGTCGGGCGTTTCCCAGCGCTCGAAATAGACGATGCGCCGGCCCTCGTCGAAGGAATAGAACTGGCCAGGCTCGAGCATCCGGTGGTTGAGCGAGTGCCGGATGACGTTCAGCACGTCATGCATGGCGCCGACATAGCGCGGGGCGAACCAGCAGGAGCATAGATAGCCAAGGGCCGTCGCCGCGAGCGCGCAAACGATCGCGGGACGCGCGATCGACCAGGCCGACAGCCGCAGCGAATAGAGCACGGCCACCATGCCTTCCGACATCATGCGGGAGAATTCCAGAGCCGCGGCGACGCCGACGGAGATGGGCAGCGCGATGTAGGTGACCGTGGGCAGCGTGCCGATGAGCGCGGGACCCAGCAGTCCGCCACGCAGCGCCGCAGGGGGTAGCTGGTGGAACAGGGCGGACAGAACGACCGGGATCGTGAGCGCGACCTGCACGACGAGCGTCGTGATCAGCACGCGCTTGCCGAGGTAGAACGAGAGGATCCGCGGCGCCTGTTCCATCTTTCGCCGTTCGCTAGCGCCCGACCTTCGCCCAAGCGGCTTCGGAATAGTCCCGCCAGGCGTCGTCGAAGGCGAGCTTGCCGGGCGTGCTCTGAAGCCCGGCCCAATGACAGAAGTAGATTTCCTTGCCCTGGAAATCCAGCGGCGCGCCGTCCTGGAATGTCACGCCCTTGGCCTTGTAGAAGGTCTCGTGCGAGGCGTTGGGGATGAGGTCCGACATCAGGCGAATCTTCAGGCCGTTGCGGTGGCAGGTGAAGTTGACCACCGGCTGGGCGAACAGCATGCCGCGCTTGCGGACCTTGTGGAACAGCTTGGCGTCGCGCGCCATCGTTTCCACGAACATGTCGAGATTGAGGAACCTGTTCGACGTGACGAAATAGCCGTCGTTGAACAGCAGCGCATCCTTCAGGTCGGGATATTCGTCCTTCTTCTTGTTGTAGACATATTCGAAGGACGGCGAGGCGACGATGAATTCCGTCTCTCCCTTCTTCAGCAGGCCGAACATCGGCGTGAAGTCGCGGAAGAGGACGATGTCGACGTCGATGTAGATGACTTCGTCCAGCGGCAGCGCGAGAGACTGCAGCTTGCGCAGGCGCCGGCGATGTCCGGGAAAGAGCGGATAGAGTTCGGCCGCAAGCTTGTCGATGCGCCTGTCGACCTCCTCCACCATCGTGACGCCGTAGGCGCGGGCGGCTTTGCGCGTGATGGTCAGGTTATCGTCGTAGGGAATGAGATAGAGCGGTATATGCGCATCGTGGCGCTTCCAGCTCTCGAGGAAGGGCAAAAGCCAGTCCGCGATCTTATCGTTGGCGACGATCGCCATGCCCCGTTTCGGAGCCATGGCCGCTTGCTCTGGATTCGACAAGAAAAAATCCTTATGAAGGCGCGCCGATCCAAGGCGACCTGGACCCGCGCGCGCGGGCGCCTTGTCCCATATCCGGGGCGGCCTAGACAATAGGCCTCGAGACTCCGCCGGAACGACGAATTGACGCTACCCGCCTCCAAAGCCGTTGCAGATCAAAATCTTCCGCTCGCCGGCAAGACAGTGGCCGTGGTGCATGCGGCCTGGCATTCCTGCGGCTCCTACCAGGTCAACGTGTCGCAGGCCGCTGTCTACCGCAGGCTCGGCGCGCATGTGATCTCGCTGGCGGTGCGCGAATGGCCGCCCGGCCAGTCGCGCCTGACCAGCCCACGCTGGCAGGATTATATTTCCCACACCCAGGACATGCCCGCCGACGAGCGCTATTTCGCCAACATGCCGGGGTCCGTCTTCGCGCGACCGGGCTTCTGGGCGGAGATCTACTGGCCGCTGGTGCATGGCGACCATGCGCGCGCGACCGCCGCCATGACGAAATTCGCGCGGCTGCCCGATGCGCTGTCCAGACGGAAAATCGACCTGATCCACTGCAACCATTTCTTCTGCATTCCCGCTGCCCGCAATCTTTCGGCGACCGCGCCGCTGATGATCGAAACGCAGGACGTACAGGCGCTGCAATACGACCTGCGCAACGACGGGATCTTCGTCGTGCCGCCGCGCGCCAGCTACGACGACCTGCTGGCGACCGAACTCGACTGGCTGCGCAAGGCGGACCTGCTCATCCATCTCAATGCCGAGGAATGGGCGACATTCGAGCGGTTGCTGCCGGAAATGCACAATGCGCTGGTCTATCCGGCCGTCGAGGAAGCGCCGACCGGCCCGGGGGGCGGCGACATCGTGATCGTCGCGAGCGGGAATTTTCCGAACACGCTCAGCGTCGAGTGGTTTCTGGAAGAGGTCGCGCCGCGGGCGCCGCATGCGCGCGTCAAGATCGCCGGCAATGTGGACGGCGCTCTGAAGGCGCGCAATCCGGCGCTGTTCGAGAAGTGGAAGCGCCTGTTCCTCGGGCGCGTGGACGATATCGGCGCGGTCTACGCCAACGCCGGTCTCGTGCTGCTGCCGACGACCGAAGGCCACGGGCTGTCGATCAAGGCGGTCGAGGCCCTGTCTTCCGGCGCGCCGCTGATTGCGACGGCGCAGGCCTTCCGCGGGATGAAGGTCGATCCCGCAGGCCTCGCCAATGTGACGCTGTGCGAGGGCGCAGGGGATTTCGCCGCGGCGCTCGAAGCCGCGGCAGTCGCGGGCCCCGCACACAATCCCATGGCCGCGGGCGCGGCGCGCAAGGCGAGCGACACGCGGAAATTCTACGAAGCGCATTTCTCCAACGAAGCCTACGTGCACAGCATTTGCGAGATCGTTCTGCCGCTGGTGAATCGATGAGGGGTCCGTTCGAGGGACGCACCGTCGCCATCGTGCATCCAGCCTGGCACTCCTGCGGCACCTATCAGGTAGTGCTCGGTCAGATCGAGGCGTGGTCGCAGCTCGGTGCGCGCGTGGTCACCGTCGCCTGTTCGGACCAGCCGGGATTCACGCCCGAACGCGGATGGATCTGGAAGGGTTTCAAGACAGCGACCCCGGAACTCGATGCGCATGAGCGTCACAGCGTCGGCGCGCCGCTGTCGTCCGTGTTCGCGCCCACATTCTGGGGCGACGTGCTGTGGCCCTACATCCACGGCGATCAAGCGGTGATCCGCGCCGGCATGATTTCGCGCGCACGACTGCCGGCCAAGCTGACGGACGAAACCTTCGACATCGTCCACTGCAATCA
>CAMFKC010000104.1 GCA_945956975.1 uncultured Methylocystaceae bacterium
TGGGAAAGGGGCCTGCCGACCAAGGCTTCGCCGGATTGTCCGAGAAACGCATCCGCGTTGCGCGAAATGCGTGACACAAGCCAATCCTGAGAGACGGCCACTAAAAATCCAAAGGGTTGGATCGCCCCCAGAATGTGAATTGGCTCGCGGTCGCAATTCGTGAGATCGACAGCCTCAGGCATGCGCCAACACGACGTCTTCTTGCGGATGACCCGCAACGCTTGCGCTAGATATCATTCCCGTGGCGCTCAACCTTAGAATTTCCAGTCAAGCTTGAACGTATGGGCGGCAATAAGGTTCAGGTCAAAGGCCGATGAAAATCTGACGGAAATTCAGACCGCATTGCAAAATACATAAGATTTTAATCGTGTTTCCCCACTTTTACGACGCGACCGTGAAACCGAGTTCCCGGTGCCGTGTTTGATCGGGAACGGAGCTTTTCTGATGAGTGCAAAGAAAAAGACCATTTTGCTGGTCGAGGACGACGCGCTTCTCGCGCTCGACCTTGCCGACATTCTGGTGGAAGCGGGGTACGAGGTGTGCGATCCCGCGAGCAGCAACGAACTCGCCCGCCGCGTCATCGAGCGCGACAGGCCCGCTTTCGCGCTGTTGGACTATAATCTCGGCAACGAGACCAGCATTCCGACCGCGATCGAGCTGGCGCAGCGGGAAATTCCGTTCGCCTATGTCACCGGCCGCGCAGAGGCCGTCACGAAGAATCCGCTGGCCCCGTGCGCGCCGGTGATTTCGAAGCCCTATCGGGAAGAGGAAATCCTGCGCGCCTTGTCGACCATCGAAGGCCAGGCCTGAGCTAGTCCTTGGTAATATCCGGCGCGGTGGGGTTTTTCATACCGACCACGTGGTAGCCGGCGTCCACATGCAAGATTTCCCCGGTGACGCCGCGCGACATGGGTGACAGCAGAAAAACTGCGCTCTCGCCCACCTCCTCGATCGTGACCGTGCGACGCATCGGCGCGTTATATTCGTTCCACTTCAGGATGTAGCGGAAGTCGCCGATGCCCGAGGCCGCAAGCGTCTTGATCGGGCCGGCGGAAATCGCATTCACCCGGATGTTCTGTTCGCCCAAGTCGGCCGCCAGATAGCGCACGCTTGCCTCCAGCGCCGCCTTGGCGACGCCCATGACATTGTAGTGCGGCATCCACTTTTCCGCGCCGTAATAGGTCAGGGTCAGCATGGAGCCGCCCTCGCGCATCAGCTTTTCGGCGCGCTGCGCCACGGCGGTGAACGAGTAGCAGGAGATGAACAGCGACGTGTTGAAGTTTTTCGCCGACGTCTCGATGTAGCGCCCGGTCAGCTCGTCCTTGTCGGAGAAGGCGATGCAATGGACGACGAAGTCCAGCTTGCCCCAGAGTTCCTCGACCGCCGCAAAGACCGAGTCGAGGCTCGCCTCGTCCGTCACGTCGCACTGGCCGACGACATGGCCGCCGAGTTCCTGCGCGAGCGGACGCACGCGCTTTTCCAGCGCCTCGCCCTGATAGGTAAATGCGAGTTCAGCGCCCGCCTCGCGGGCCGCCTTGGCGATGCCCCAGGCGATCGAACGCTGGTTGGCCAGCCCCATGATGAGGCCGCGCTTGCCGGCCAGCACGCCCGCGGTCGTGGGAGCCTGGGGAGTTGTTTGCGAGGTCATTCTGTCCTGACCGGAAAAGTTCGGGCGAAACCGCCCGTCGCTACGAAGCTCGGGCGTGAACGCCCGTCATGGGCGCGGTTTAATGGGCGCGGCGCCCGAGCGCAAGAGCGGGCCCGCCGCCCGGCAATGGGGGATGACGCGGATCGCTACGAAATCGCTGGCGCGGGGGCGCCGGGCGTCCTATCCTTAACCAGTCGTTGCCGAGCGCGGTTGTGGCGTCCCCAATGTCCGAAGAACGCAAATCATCGCCGCATAGCGAAGCGCTGCACGAGGCCGCGCCGGAACTGCGCCGCTTCGCGCGCGCTCTGGTCGGGCCGGTCGCGACGCGGACAGCCGACGCGCTGGTCCAGACCGCCACAGCCCGCATCGCGACCTCCGATAGGCTGCCCGGCGATCCGCTCGAGCGGGCGTTCGGCGAAGTCGTCCGCTTGAACAGACGGCGTGTCCGCGAGCGCGGGCGCGCGCCAGAAGCCCAGGAGGGGGGCGCAGACCCCGATCGGCGCGACGCCTCGATCGCAGCGCAGATGTCGACGATGCCGCTCGATGAGCGGGAAACCCTTCTCGTCATTGCGCTTTCCGGCTTCGGCTACGAGGCGGCCGGGCGCATCCTGGATCTGCCGATGTCCAGCGTCGTGTCGCGCCTGATGCGCGCCCGCGTGCGGCTCGAGGGCGCACAGACCGGCGTCGCGCCGCGCAGCGGACATCTCCGGGTCGTGAAATGAACGGCGCGAGCCGTGTCAGCGAAGCCGAACTGCACGCTTTCGTCGACGGTCAACTGAGCGACGAACGCGCGCTCGCGGTCGCCGTCTGGCTAGCGGAACATCCGCGCGACGGGATGAAGGTGGATGGCTGGCGCGCGCAGAACGACGCGATCCAGCGGGCTTTTCCGACACCCGCCCGCGAGCGCATGACGCTCGCATTCCGTGCGCCCGAATCCGATGCGCCGCTGACCATGCCGGCCACGCCCGCCATCGAGGATTATCGCGCGCGCCGCCGCAGGCGGCATACGCTTTCGCTGGCGGCGGCCTTCGCCATCGGCGCGCTTGTGGCGGGCGCGATGGCGCTGGGCGTGCGGCGGGTCGCCGTCCACTCCGCCAGCACGGAACCCGTTTTTGCGGAGGTGGCGACCGCCGCCGATGAATTTGCGCGGCGCGCCGTCGAGGCCTGGCAGACCTATGCGCAGGATCCGCTCCACCCGGTGGAGGTGGACGCCAGCGATCCGGCCGGGCTCGCGAAGTGGTTGCGGGAGCGCACCGGGCTTCTGCGCCTGCCCGCAATTCCCGAGGCGCGGCTCATCGGCGGCCGCGTGCTGCCCGCGCATGGCGAAAACGCCGCGTTCCTGCTCTATCGGCTGGCCTCCGGGGAATTCGTCGCGCTTCTGGCCGAGCCTGGCGCGCGCAACCCTGGGGCATTCGCGGGCGCCGGAGTCTCCGCCCGCGCATGGAGCGCGGACGGGTTCGATTACGCGCTTGCGGGCGCTCTTCCCGAACGACGGCTCGAGTCCATCGCAGCAGGCCTCGGCCGCCCGCTTTGACGCGTCAACCGAGGTTCTTGCGCGGATCGTAGGGACGCTGGTCGCGCCATTTGCGCATCAGATCGTCGAAATCGGGATCTGCCGCCTCGGGCAGCGCGATCTGCAAAGTCACATAAAGATCGCCGCGCGTGCCCGTCGCCGATTCGAGCCCCTTGCCGCGCAGGCGCAGCCGGCGGCCGGACGAGGAGCCGGCAGGCACGGTCAGTTCCACCTTGCCCTCGAGCGTCGGCACGTCGACCTTGCCGCCGAGCGCCGCCTCGTAGAGCGTGATCGGCAGGTTGAGGCGCAGGTCGCGACCCTCCACCTTGAACAGGGGATGGGGCGCGAACTTCAGCGTGATGATCGCGTCGCCGGGCTCGCCCCCGTAGGGACTCGGCTGGCCCTGGCCGCGCAGGCGGATCTGCTGGCCGTCCTCGACGCCCTTCGGGATCTTCACTTCAAGGGTGCGGCCCGTGGGCATGACCACCGTGACCTTGCCGGCGCGGGCAGCCTCGACCAGCGGCACGAGGGCGCTGGCGACGAAGTCCTCGCCCTTGGGCGCCGCCCCGCCGCGGGCCCCACCACGTGCGCGGCCGCCCCCGAAAATGCCGGAGAAGATATCGCTGGCGTCAAATCCGCCGCCACCGCCGGCGCCGCCGAACGGGCCGCCGCCGCCACCGAAATTAAATTCGAAATGTTCGGCGCCGCCAGGCCCCGCCTGCCTGCGGAAGCCTCCGGGACCGCCGGGGCCGCCTGCGCCAAACCCTTCGAATCCGCGCGGCTTGCCGTCCGCGCCTATCTCGCCCCGGTCGAACTGGCCGCGCTTTTCGGCATCGCCCAGAATCTCATAGGCGGTATTGATCTCGGAGAACTTCTCCTGCGCCTTGGGGTCGTTCTTGTTCTGGTCAGGATGCAGTTTCTTGGCGAGCTTGCGGAAGGCCTTCTTGACCTCGTCCGCGTTCGCGCCCTTGGCAACACCCAGTACGTCGTATGGATTTCGCATGCTTCTCAAGCCCATTCCGGCGCAGCCCTGACGGCGCCGCGCCTATGTCTCGGCGCTAATTTGGGGAGCGCGGCCCGCCTCCGCAAGCCGGAATGCGCCATCGCGCACAGACGTTTGGCTCAGCCAGAGCGAGAACGTGGCCATAACGGAGGCTGCCATGGATTTTCGCGCCCTTTCCCTGTCCGCTTTGCTCGCGCTCAACGCCACTTGCGCCGCGCGCGCGGCCGAACCTTGCGAATTCTCCGACGATCTCTCGCAGGTGAACGGCGTGGCTGTCGTGACCGGCGAGGGTCGGGCGCAATTCGGGGCGACGCCCGAGGCCGCCGGGGCCTGTTCGGGCAAGGGCTGCGCCTATCTCGTGCCGGGCGATGCCGTCGTGACCGGCGCCGTCTCGGGCGGAGCCACCTGCGCCGGCTTCCAGACGAAGGCGGGCCGCACGACGCAGGGCTGGCTGCCCACGGCGCGGCTGAAACCCGCCACGCCGAAGGCCGCGGACTGGGCGGGCTATTGGGGCGAGAAGGATCGCCACGTGTCGATCAAAGCGGCGGGCGACAGCCTCTCCATCGACGGGAAGCTGATCTATCAGGGCCTCGGCCCCGTCTTCTCCGGCGCGTTCAAGGCGAAGATTGCCGCCAGCGGTCCGATCCTGACCTTCGCCATCGACGACAAGGACCGCCCGGTCGATCCCGCCACTGCCGAAAATGCCTGCAAGGTGAAACTGGCGCTGGTCGGCCCGCTCTTGCTGGTAACGGACCAAGGCTGCGTCGGCGCGGGCAGCGCCATCACTTTCGAAGGGGCCTATACGCGCCGGTGAGCCCGGTTGTCCCGCAGCAGCGTGGGACTATGCTCGCGCCGGAGGTCAACGATGATCGATCCCGGTTATGTCCGCACGCTCGCCCGCTACAATTGCTGGCAGAACCAGAGCCTCTACCGCGCCGCCGACGGTTTGTCGGAGGAAGAGCGACGGCTCGACCGAGGAGCTTTCTTCGGTTCGATCCAAGCGACCCTCTGCCACATATTCTGGGCCGATAACATGTGGATGAGCCGTCTGTCGGACGCGCCGAAGCCCGGCGTCGGCATTCCCGGCTCGACGACGCTGGTGGAGAACTGGACCGAATTGCGCGACCGGCGCGCCGCTTTCGACGGGCGCATTCTCGCCTGGGCCGACGCGCTCGAACCGGCGGCCCTGGCGGGCGATCTCGCCTGGTATTCGGGCGCGACCAAACGCGATGTCATCAAACCGCGCTGGATAGCCGTGACCCATATGTTCAATCACCAGACCCACCATCGCGGGCAGGTCCACGCCATGCTGACGGCGGCCGGGGCAAAGCCTGCCGACACCGACCTTGTGTTCATGGGGGACTGAGCGGCTGCGCGGGCGCGCCTATTCGACGTCCAGCGGGGCCGTCCCCGCCGGCTTGCCGTCGGCGCCGAGGCGGATCTTCTCGATGCGAGTCTCGGCCTGCCGCAGCAATTCCTCGCAGCGCTTCTTGAGGGCCTCGCCGCGCTCGTAGGCGGCGATCGAATCTTCCAGCCCGATGTCGCCCTTCTCGAGCCGGGCGACGATTTCTTCCAGCGCCTTCATCGCCTGCTCGAAGGGCATGGCGGCAATGTCCTTGGCTTCGGTCACGGTGTCTCTCGGCTGTCTCACTTATCTTTCACGATTCTATACCACGTCCGCCCCGCCTGCGTCCGGCGCGGGGCGGCGGGCGAAGACGAGCTTCTGGTAGAGCAGCCCGATGCCGATGAGCACGAGGCCGAGGCCGATGAAGGACAGGGCCCGCATGAGGCCCTCGAGGCCCGACATGTCGTAGAGGAAGATCTTGAGCGTGGCCGCCAGCACGAACAGGCCCGAGGCGATGCGCGCGCCCTGCTTGCGCCGCCAGACGCCGTAGAGCAGCAGGGCGGCGCCCATGGCGAGCCAGACCGCCGAATAGGCCCACACCTCGACGTCGCCTGCGCCCTGCCCCTCGCAGATCGTGGCGCCGTGGAAGAAGCGGCGGGTCTGCAGGCAGGCGTAGAGGAAGAGCAGGCCGAGCGACAGCACGCCGGCCGCCGTGACATAGGCTTGCGGCCGGACGCCGCGCGACTGGCGCATCAGGACCGCGGCGAGAATCGCCGGCAGCAGATAGGCGATCAGCAGCGCATTGAAGATTTTGCCGCCCTCGACGGAATCGCATTCGACGAAGGGGTTCTGCACGACGGCGAGGCCGACGGCGGCGACCGCCAGCGCGATTGCGCCGCAGATCATCGAGCCGATGTTGAAGACCGGACTCGCGCGCCTGAGATCGAGCCGCGTGAGCACGATGGCGAAGAGCAGCGCGGACGTCGCAAAGAGACCCTGCTCGATCAGCGAGGATGTGCGCGCATAGGCGTCGCCGGCGTTGAGCGCATGGCGCGTCTCGAAGAAGACGAGCAGGCCCGAGAACAGGATCGTCAGCGATTGCGCGACGCGCACGGGCCTGTCCTCGCCGCCGGCCAGCCGCATCTGCCGAGCGGCGAGGCCGAAGGCCAACGCAGGCACGCCGTAGCCGAAGAGCAGCCAGTTGAGGACGGGCGTCGCGCCCAGCGACTCGCCGACGATGCGCGGCTCCCAGCCGAGCCGCGCGAGCACGACGAAACCCATGACCGCAACCGCGTAGCGCAGCGCCACGAGATCCAGCCGCGTGGCGACATAGGCCGCGGCCAGCGCCGCGACGGAGAGCGCGACGGTAAGAACGCCCTTGTCGAAGACGAAGACGAAGCCGAGCGCCAGGGCGGCAAGCGCCGCGGTCGCGAAGGCGCCGAGCGCGATTTTCGTCGCGGGCGCGGCGTCCGGGCCGTCGCCGCGGCGGAAGTAGGTGGCGAGGCCGACGAAGAGCGCGGCGGCGACGCCCGCGACCAGCGCGAAAGGCGGGCTCGCCTCGCTGCGCGCGAGGCGCAGGTAGACGATGGCGAGGATGGCGAGCGGCGCGACCGCGGCGGCGCCGGCGTAGCAGCCGGCGATCGCCATCGGCAGGCGCGGCGCTGTCGCGAGTTTTCGCGCGCCGAGGCCGGCGACGAGGAGCGCAGAGACCGCCGCGAAGGCGGTGAACAGGCCAGATTGCACGGGTTCGTGCAGCGTGGCGACGGTGGAGAGATGGATCGGCTTGGCTGCGTCGCCGGTCCATATCCACAGGAGCGCGGCGGCGAGCGCGCCGGCGACCGGGGTGACGGCCGCGGCCGGCGTGGCGAAGG
>CAMFKC010000105.1 GCA_945956975.1 uncultured Methylocystaceae bacterium
GCCGATCCCATGGCGTTCATGGTCGGCAGCGAGGTCTACGACAATCTCGAGAAGGTGGTGGACCGGCTGGAGGATGTCGCCAACCGCATTGTCGACATCGTCATCGAGCATATGTGAGCCGGCCGCCTTGACCGCCACGCTCTCCGTTCTTGTCTTCCTCATCGTCATCGCGCTGCTGTTCGACCTGCTGAACGGGCTGCACGACGCCGCCAATTCCATCGCCACCATCGTGTCCACGCGCGTATTGCGGCCGCAGTTCGCGGTGGCCTGGGCGGCCTTCTTCAACTTCATCGCCTTCGCCTTCTTCGGGCTTCATGTGGCGCAGACGGTCGGCACCGGCATCGTGGCGCCGGCGATCGTCGACGATCACCTGATCTTCGGCGCGCTGATGGGCGCAATCTCCTGGAATCTCGTCACCTGGTGGGGCGGCATTCCCTCCAGCTCCTCCCATGCGCTAATCGGCGGACTGTTCGGGGCAGGCGTCGCCAAGGGCGGGTTTGGCGCCATCGTCTGGGCAGGCCTGACCAAGACCGCGTTGGCCATCGTCGGCTCGCCGCTGGTCGGGTTCATCCTCGCGCTCTTCCTCGTGCTGGCGGTGTCCTGGATTTTCGTGAAAGCGTCGCCGCTGGCGGTCGACCGCTATTTCCGCGGCCTGCAATTCGTCTCGGCCTCGCTCTATTCGCTCGGCCACGGCGGCAACGATGCGCAGAAGACAATGGGCATCATCGCCGTGCTGCTCTACAGCCATGGACAGCTCGGCGGCGAATTCTACGTGCCCCTGTGGGTGATCCTGTCCTGCCAGGCTGCGATGGGTATCGGCACTCTGTTCGGCGGCTGGCGCATCGTCCACACGATGGGATCACGCATCACGCGGCTGCAGCCGGTCCAGGGCTTCTGCGCCGAGACGGGCGGGGCGCTGACGCTGTTCGGCGCCACCGCGCTCGGCATTCCTGTTTCCACGACCCATACGATCACGGGCGCGATCATCGGCGTGGGCGCGGCGCGGCGCGTGTCGGCGGTGCGCTGGAGCGTGGCGCAGAATATCGTGGTCGCCTGGGTGGTCACCCTGCCGGCGTCGGCGCTGATCGGCGCGCTCTTCTACTGGATCGCAACGAAGGTCTTCTGATCGTTTCGCAAAGCGAAACAGGGCTCTCGCATGACCGCCATGCGGGAGGGGCCTTTCGCATTTCGGATTTTCGCGTATTGTGCCTCCGGATTTAAGCGGACGATTAAATCACGATCCGCATCGGGAGGTCTGCCAGGATGGAACTCAACAATACGATTTCGGCTGTCGTGACGGGCGGCGCCTCGGGCCTCGGGGCGGCGACCGTGCGCCTTCTGGCCAGCCACGGCGTGAAATGCGCGATCTTCGATCTCAACGAGGAAATGGGCGAGAAGCTCGCCAGGGAAGTCGGCGGCGTATTCTGCAGGGTCAACGTGGCCTCGACCGAGGACGTGGACGCGGGCTTCGCGAAGGCGCGCGCGGCCAACGGGCAGGAGCGCATTCTGGTGAATTGTGCGGGCGTCGGCGGCGGCGCCGCCAAGACGGCCTCGATGGATCGCGAGACCAAGAAGCCGAAGGAATATCCGCTCGAGAATTTCGAGCGCATCATCAACGTGAACCTGATTGGCACCTTCCGCTGCATCACCAAGTCGGCCGCCGGCATGCTCAACCTGCCGGTCCTGCCCTGCGGCGACCGCGGCGCGATCGTGAACACGGCCTCGGTCGCGGCCGAAGACGGCCAGATCGGCCAGGTCGCATATACCGCGTCGAAGGCCGGTGTGGTTGGCATCACGCTGGTGGTGGCGCGCGATCTCTCGGACTCGCAGATCCGCTGCAACACGATCCTGCCGGGCATTTTCGACACGCCGCTGCTGGCGCGTGCGCCGGAGAACGTGAAGGCAGGCCTCGCCGCCATGGTGCCGCATCCCAAGCGCCTCGGCCGCGCGGAAGAATATGCGCAGCTCGCGCATACGATGATCACCTGCGGCTATTTCAACGGTGAGGACGTGCGCCTGGATGGCGCGATCCGCATGGCGCCGCGGTGATTTGCATAGCCCTCACCCTGAGAAGCAATGCGCAACATTGCGTGTCGAAGGGCGAGGGCGCGGCCATGCTTCGAGACGCGGCGCCAGGCGCCGCTCCTCAGCATGAGGGACTGGGAAATCGGAACGAACACTTCGAAAGGAAACGCCAATGAACGAAGCATGGATCATCGACGCGTGCCGCACGCCGCGCGGCATCGGCAAGGCCGGCAAAGGCGCTCTGTGGGACGTTCATCCCCAGCAACTCGGCTCGGCCGTTCTGAAGGCGCTCGCCGAGCGCAACAAGCTCGACACCAAGGAAGTCGGCGACATCATCTGGGGCACGTCCTCGCAGGTCGGTCCGCAGGGCGGCGATCTCGGCCGCATGTCGGCGCTGGACGCGGGCTATGACGTGCGCTCGTCGGGCGTCACCATCGACCGCTTCTGCGGCTCGGGCATTTCGGCGGTCAATTTTGCCGCGGCCTGCATCATGTCGGGCATGGAAGACCTCGTCATCGGCGGCGGCACGGAAATGATGTCGATGGGCGGGCGCCGCGGCGACGGCCCGATGATCATGGACAACGGCAATATGCGCCTGCGCCTGCATCATCCGCAGACGCACCAGGGCGTATGCGCCGACGCCATCGCGACGCTGGAAGGCATTTCGCGCGAAGCGCTCGACGAGGTCGGCTATGTCTCGCAGCAGCGCGCCGACGCGGCGATCAAGGAAGGCCGCTTCAAGAAGTCGATCATCCCCGTATACAAGGAAGACGGCACGCTGGCCCTCGATCATGACGAATATCCGCGTCCGCAGACGACGCGCGAGGGTCTCGCCGCGCTGAAGGCCGCCTTCCCGGCGCTCGCCAACGCGCCGCTCGACGACAAGGGCACGACCTACCTGTCGCTCATCAAGCAGGCCTATCCGGACCTCGAGATCGAGTACAAGCATCACGCCGGCAATTCGTCGGGCGTGGTGGACGGCTCCGGCGCCGTGCTGCTCGCCTCGGCCGACTACGCCAAGGCGCACGGCATGAAGCCGCGTGCAAAAATCCGCGCGATGGCGAACATGGGCGACAGCCCCGAACTGATGCTGAATGCGCCGGTTCCCGCCGCCAAGAAGGTGCTCGAGAAGGCTGGCCTCAAGAAGGAGGACATCGACCTCTGGGAGATCAACGAGGCCTTCGCCGTCGTGTCGGAGAAGTTCCAGCGGGACCTCGACCTCGACCGCGACAAGGTCAACGTCAACGGCGGCTCGATCGCGCTCGGCCATCCGATCGGCGCGACCGGCGCGATCCTGATCGGGACCGTGCTCGACGAACTCGAGCGCCGCGGCAAGCAGTTCGGCCTCGTCACCATGTGCGCGGCTGGCGGCATGGCGCCGGCGATCATCATCGAGCGCATGTAGGCCTTGGGCTTTCACTTCTAGAAATCGGGCGGCGCCTGCGGGCGCCGCTTTTTTTCGGCGCAACGGCCGCGCTTGACGTCGTGCGTCGCCTGCGGCCACTTTCGTGATCTCTGCGCCAGAGTCGCAGGCGAGAGCGATGCGGCCATCACGTTTTCTTCTGAAATTCCCCGACACGCGCGCCGAGAGCGCCTACCGCGCGAGCCGCATCCCCTACCGCTTGCACAACACGCGCCTGACGGCGGCCGTCGTCGCGTGCATGTGGAGCGCATTCGGCATTCTCGACCTGCTGATCCTTCCCGAGCAGACCCCCAGCGCGCTTGCCGTGCGCGGCATCGGCGTCGTGCTCGCCGTCATCACCGTGGCCGCGACCTATCTGCGCGCGCCAGGCCCGTGGATCGAGCGTGGCGGGTTCGCCTTTCTCGCGCTCAACATCTGTCTCGTCTTCGGGCTGAAACTCACCATCCCGCCGGAAGCCGACCCCCAGTTCAGGACCTTGCCGCTGTTCATGCTGGTCGCCTCGGCGGGTTTCGTGGTGGCGGGCGTCTCCTTCGCCGAGGGCGTCGCCGCGGCGGCGCTGAGTTGCCTCGGCTATGCGCTGGTCGCCGGCGTGTTCAAGCCGGAGCCGCCCGAGGTCTTCAGCTACGAATTCCCTTTCCTGCTCTGGAGCGCCGCGATCGCCGGGCTCTCCGCCTACATGCTCGAGCGGACGGCGCGGACCTCGTTTCTGCAGCAGCAGGCCCTGTCGCGCGCGGAAGCGGAGATCCGGCGCCTGCTCTACAACGTGCTGCCGCCGAGCATCGCCGCGCGCAAGGAGGCAGGAGAAGTCGCGATCGCCGATTCCTATGAAGACATCACCGTCCTGTTCGCCGACATCGTCGGCTTCACCGCCAAGTCCGATGCGATGAGTTCGGAGGCCGTGGTTGGCCTCCTCAACGATCTCTTCACGCGCTTCGACCGGATCGTGGCGCAGCATCAGCTCGAAAAGATCAAGACGATCGGGGATTGCTATATGGTGGCGGCCAGCGTGCCGGACACCCGGCCCGCGCATGCGCGCGAGATCGCCGCGGTCGCGCTGGCGCTGCGGGACGAGGCGCGGCGCGTATCGTTTCCCGACGGATCGGCCGTCGAGGTCAAAATCGGCATCGCGTCGGGGCCGGTTACGGCTGGCATTATCGGCGACACGAAATTCCTGTTCGACGTGTGGGGCGACACGGTCAATACGGCGAGCCGTCTCGAGACGAGCGCCACCGGCGGCGAGATATTGATGACGCAGGCCACCCGCGATGCGCTGCCGCCGGAGTTTGTCTGCGAGGGGCCGTTGACGTTCGACCTGAAGGGCAAGGGCGCCACGGCGGCGTGGCGGTTGACGGGGCAGGGCGCTACGCAAGGTGTGCGCGCGGCGGAGTGAGGACGGGCGTCCCTCCTCCCGCGGAGTGGTAGAAGCTGTCATGCGAAGCATGGCGGATGAGGGGCGCGCCGATCCACGCAGTCGCACAAAATCGCAGGGCCCTCGCCCGATCTTCGCTCATGCGAGGGCCGCCCTCTCCCATTTCACGGGAGAGGGAAGAACTTGTCTCACTTTCCCTCGATCGCCGACACGCTGATCAACCGGTGGAAGAACCGCACCACCTCCGCGTAATTTTCCACGCCGATCCGCTCGTTGGTGCCATGGAATCGCGGCAGATCCTCCGGCTTCGCGCGGACAGGCAAAAAGCGATAGACGTTCGTGGTCAATCCGCTCATCTGACGCGAGTCCGTGCCCGCGATCACGAGCCCGGGGGCGATGACAGCCTCGGGAATCGTTTCGCGGATCGTCCGTTCGATGAGCCTGTAGGCTTCGCTGTCCGAGGGCGAAACGGGCGATGGGCCGCGCGCGACGCCGATGGTTGCGGTCTTCAGCAGCGGATTGCCGATCGTATAACGCACGTGTTGCATCACGCTTTCGATGCTGTCGCCCGGCGCCACGCGAAAATTGACCAGCGCCTCGGCCCGAGCGGGCAGGACATTGGATTTTTCACCCGCGTTGAAAACCGTCAGCGCCGTCGATGTTCGCATCATCGCCGCGGCTGCAGTTGATTTCGACAAGGCGGCGCGCGCCAGCGGCTCCGTGATCCAGAGGTTGGAGAGGATCAGCCGGTTGAGGCCGCCCATGTTTGGCGCCAGCGCCTCCAGCGACTCGCGGGCGACGCCCTGCAGGCTCGAAGGCATCTGGTTGGTTTCGAGTTTCGCGACGGCCTCGGCGACCTCGCCGATCTGACTGCGCGCCGGCGGCATGGAGGAATGTCCGGGCGCGCCTTCCGCAGCGATCGAGACGGTGACCGAACCCTTTTCGGCGAGGCCGATCAGGGCCACGGGCTTCTCAACGCCAGGCACGACGCCCGACGTGACGATCATGCCTTCGTCGATCACGAATTCCAGCTTCACGCCGCGCTGGTCGAGCAGTTTGGCGATCGCTGTGGCGCCGCGCGGGCCGCCGACCTCTTCGTCATGGCCCGATGCAAGGTAGATGGTGCGCTTGGGCTGCGCTCCCGAGGCCGCCAGCTTTTCGACCGCCTCCAGAACGGCGAGCAGATTGCTCTTGTCGTCCCAGGCGCCGCGGCCCCATACGAAGCCGTCGGCGATATCGCCGGAGAAAGGCTCGTGCTGCCAGTTCTGCTCGGTGCCGGGCGCGATCGGCACGACGTCCTGATGCGCCATCAGCATGATCGGCTTCAGCGACGTGTCCGAGCCCTGCCACGTGTAGAGCAGGCTGAACTGGCCGACCTTCTCGCGCTTCATCGCCTTGTGCGCGGCGGGGAAGGTCTTCTCGAGATAATCGTGCAGGGCCAGGAATTCGTCGCCGGAAGAGTCGGGCTTGTTGTCGTAGGAAATCGTCTTGAAGCGCACCGCCCCGGCCAGACGTTGTGCGGCGGCCTGCGCATCGATGTCGATCTTCGGCGCAGGCGCGACCGCCGCTTCCTGCGTGCCGACACCGGATGCGCGCCACGCCATGACGGCGAGCAGCGCGCCGAGGATCAGGGCGAGTAGCCCGAGTGTTCTGAAAACCCATTTCATAGGGTTGCGCTCCGCAATGCTCTGGCGAGGACATTGAACGCCGCCGCGCGCGCCATCAAGACGCCAGCGCGAATTCGACTTGACAATTATAGGAAAATAAGCATATATCGACGCGTCTCCGTGCAAGGGCGTGCGGGAAGTGTCCGCATTTTCATGTGCGCCAGGATCGGGATTCCTCGCCGGAAATCCGCTCGGTAGGTCGGCTCTCATCAGGCCGCCTGGCCGGCCTCTCCCGGGAGAGGTCCCGCGCCCTCCGGGGCGGAATGGTCGTGCAACCCTGCGGCAGGAGCGGCGCGGAGGCGTCTGTATTGCCGGAACTGCTGAGTTCTTGTGCGTTCGCCTTGTGAAATGAGGAGAAGATGGCGACGCGTCGGACGAGCGGCGCCCGCACCAACGATCATAACGCGCTGCAACGCGCCCCTCAGCCGGCCCTTTCCTTGCAGGCGGGGGAGGGAAAAGCCGGGAGCTACCGCATCATCCCGAGCGCTTTCGTGAAGAAGTCCGGCCCGCCAAAATTGCCTGACTTCAACGCGAGCTGCATCGCGCCATGCGGCCCGCCGACGGTGCGCAGCACGGGCACGCCGGGCGCGATCTCGGGGCCGACGAGGAAGGCGGGAATCTGCAATCGATCGACAGCGGCGCCCGATGTCTCGCCGCCTGCGACCACCAAACGCTTCACGCCGCGCGAAACGAGTTCGGCCGCGATGCGCGATGTCGCCTGTTCGATGGCGTGGCCCGCGGCGTCGCGTCCATATTTCTCCTGCATGCGCTGGACGGCGTCGGGCGCGGCGCTGGCGGCGATGGCGAGCGGCCCCTGCGCGATGCGTTCGCCCGCCCATGCGAGGGCGCGCAGAATTTCAGCTTCGCCATGCATCAAGGCATCGG
>CAMFKC010000106.1 GCA_945956975.1 uncultured Methylocystaceae bacterium
CGACGTTGCTGAACCGTGCGCAGATCGGCGTGCCGGGCTCGGGCATCGAGGTGCAGTTTCGACCGTTGCACGAATGGGTCGAAGGCGCGTCCACCGGACGCCCGATCGATCAGCTTCTCGGCAAGCTGAACGAGATCAAGGAAAATCTGATCACCTCCGCCACCGTGCCCGCGCAGGCCAACCTGGCGAACTCCAATCTCGCAGTGCAATTGCAATCCCTGAAATCGCAGGGCGCGCGTCTTCCGCCGCCCTTCGACGGCATGATGAAGAACGCGGCCGGCGCATTTGAAAACGACATGAACAGTTCGGAGTATGGCCAACTTTCGCGTGCGCTCGGCGACGAAGTGACCGGACTTTGCCAGTCGATCGCAGCGGGCAGGTATCCGTTCGACCGCGGCGCGCGCAACGAGATTGCGCTGGTCGATTTCGGGCGGCTCTTCGGGATGGGCGGCGTGCTGGACCGCTTCTTCCAGACGAAGCTCGCCAACTATGTGGATCGGGCGCGACAGCCCTGGACCTGGCGTCAGGACAGTTCGCTCGCCCGGTCCTTTTCGCCGACCACGCTGGCGCAGTTCCAGAAGGCCGCGCAGATTCGAGAGGCGTTCTTCTCGATGGGCGGCACCTTGCCGGCGATCAACATGCAGGTCTTTCCGCCCGTCCTCAGCGGCACGGGCGTCACCGCGCGGTTCGAAGTGAACGGCGCGACGGTGCAGACACAAGCCGGCACGTCGGTCGCGCCGGGGGCGATCCAATGGCCCGGCGCGTCCGCGGGCGGGCGGGCGGCCGTCTCCCTGACTTATGATGCGCCGAGCGGAGGCGGTGGGCTTTTCGGCTCCTCGAGCCCCGCTCCTGCGCAGCCCGCGAGCACGGCGGTGCTGGAGCGAACCGGCGCATGGTCGCTGTTCCGGCTGCTGGATGCCGCCGGCGCAAGCCAGCGCGGCGACAGGCTGGTCGCCAGCTTCCTGGTCGGCGGGCGAGAACTGCAATATCAATTCGCCTTCGGAACAAGCGTGAACCCGTTCACCTTGCGCGCGCTTCGCGAATTCCGCTGTCCCGCTGGCCTGTGACGATGCCCGGCGCCTGTTCCATGTTCGGCAAGCTGCAGACACGCCGCGATTTCGTCGCGGTGGATATGCCGCGCGCGCTGCTCACGGCCTGGGAGCAGTGGATGCAGAATTCCGTCGCCGCTAGCCGAGAGCAATTGAAGACCCGCTGGATCGATGCGTTTCTCATGGCGCCGATTTGGCGGTTCTGGCTTGGCTCCGACATCATCGGGTCTGCGGCCATGGGGGCCTTCATGCCGTCCGTCGATGGCGTCGGGCGATACTTTCCGCTTGCCGTGTTCGCGGTCGCGGATGAAGGCATGACCCTGGAGCCGCCCGAAATCAGCGCGCAGGACGCGTGGTTCGACGCGGTCGAACGCTTTCTGCTGTGGACGCTCGACGAACGGGACCACGACGCCGTTCTGGCGGGGCTTGCCGATCTGCCAGCCCCCGCGTCGCGACGCATCAACGCGGCATGGCCTGACGTGGAATTTGCCGCGCAAGGCGTTCTAAGGGTCGCGGCGCAGGATCGCAGTTTCGAAAAATGTTTCGAACTGGGGCGCGGCGCCGATCCCGACCGCGCCTATTCGTCGTCGACCTTCTGGTGGACCGCCGGCGGGGAAGATTTCCCGTCTTGCGCGCTGGCCGCCAGGCGCATGCCTTCGCCCTTCGCCTTCGTCGGCATGATGACCGGCGACTTTGCGGTTTCGGAAGTTGCCGATGACTGATGCGCCCCCATCCCAGTCCCTGTTCGAGACGGGATCCGCAACCCACGTCGGGCTCGTGCGATCGGCAAACGAAGACAGCTTCATCGTGCGGCCGGACATCGGCGTCTGGGCGGTCGCGGACGGAATGGGCGGACACGAGGGCGGCGCCTACGCCAGCGGCCTCGTCGTCGAACGTATCGCGAAGATGCAGGGCGCCGCTGACCTCCAGGGGCTCGTCGACCAGTGCCTTTCGACCATCGGCGAGGCGAACGGCGAGATTCTGGGATATGCGCGCGACAACGGCAAAGGAACGGTGGGCACGACTGTCGCCGCGCTCCTGGCCATGGGCCGGCGTTTCGCCTGCGTATGGTGTGGCGACAGCCGCGTGTACAGGCTGCGGGAGGGAACGCTGGACCTTGTCACGCGCGATCATACGCAGTTGCAGGAGTTCATCGACAGCGGCGCGTTGACGGAGGAAGAGGCGACCAACTGGCCCAATCGCAATGTGCTGACCCGGGCTGTCGGCGTGGTCGAAGATCCGATGGCCGAGACATGCGTCGGCGAGATGCGGCCCGATGACGTCTTCATCATCTGCAGCGACGGACTGACGGGACATGTCAGCGCCGATGAAATCTGCAATTCCGCGGAGCGGCGGACGGCGAGCAGCGGGTGCGCGGAGCTGGTGGAACTCGCGCTTTCGCGCGGGGGCAAGGACAATGTCACGGTGATCATCGTGCGCTTCCGTCCCGAGATCACCCGAAACATGCCGCCGCCGCGACCCGCGACGGCGGTGTAGCGACGCCATGGCGGAATCAGCCCCGATCCGGCGTGGCGTTCAGCTGAACGGCATCTACGAAATCGACGAGCCGCTGGCGGCCGGCGGGATGGGCGAGATCTACCGGGGCCATGCGATCCAGGGCGGGCATCCGGTCGCAATCAAGTTGATCCGCGACGACCTCGCGCATGACGAAGCCGCCCTGGCGCTCTTTCGTCGCGAGGCGGACGCGCTGCTCAGCATCCATCACGAAGCGATCGTCCGATATTTCGTCTTCTCGATGGATCCGACTTTGCAGCGGCCCTACCTCGCCATGGAGTTCGTCGAGGGCGATGCGCTGGCCAAGCTCATCCGCAACGGCCCACTGCCCTTGCCGAAGGTGCTGGCGCTCAAGAACCGGGTCGCTTCCGGACTCGCAGCGGCGCACCAGAAGCAGATCGTTCACAGGGACATCGCGCCCGACAACATCATCGTGCCCGGCGGAGATTGCGCCAAGGCGCGCATCATCGATTTCGGCATCGCCCGCTCGACGCGCCAGGGCGAGGCGACGATCATCGGCACGGGCGTCGCCGGCAAGTACTCGTACATGTCGCCCGAGCAACTCGGCCTCTATGGCGGCGACGTGGGGCCGGCGTCCGACATCTACTCTCTGGGTCTCGTCCTTGCGCATGCATGCCGCGGCGCGGCGATCGACATGCGCGGGAGCGGAAGTCCTGCGGATGCGATCGAGCGCCGCCGCACGGTGCCGGACCTCTCGGGCGTTTACGACGAAATTCGCCCCCTGCTCGAGTGGATGCTTCAGCCGCTGCCGGGCAAGCGGCCGCCTTCGATGCTGGATGTGGAGCAATGGACGCCGCGCCGCGCCGCGCCGCGGGAGTCCACCATACTCCAGCTTCCCGGCCGGGGGGCTGCGCCGCCGGATGAGGGCAAGCAGGCCGGCGCGGGGTCCGGCCGGCAGGGCGCGGGGAAGGCGGCTGCGCTGGCGGGCGGCGGATTGCTGCTCGTCGCCGCCCTGGGCGCCGGCGCATATTTCTTCCTTCAAGGCGGGGACCGAAAGCCCGAGGCCGCCGGACGCGTCCAGACCGCGGCGCCTGCGCCGCCCCCGCCGGTTCAGACAAAGCCGACGACCGCTCCATTGCGGGCGGGCGCCGCCGACCGCGCCAGGGCGGTGCTGACCCGCTTCGACCTGGGCGGATGCGCGCTTGCCGCGCCCATCGAAATTACCGACACGCGCGCTTCGCTGGCGGGGTTCGGCGCTCGCGCGGCGCCGTTCGAGAAACTCGACCGCGCCTTGAAAGAATCGGTCGGGATCGACCCGGACATCGCCTTCAGCGAGATATCCGACGCTCAATGCCCGGCGGTCGATTTTACGGCGCGGGCCCGGGAAACGGGAGGCGCAACGGGAGACTTGCGGCTCGACATAAGGGGGGCCGCCGTCAGGGGCGACGAGCCGCTTTCCGGATCGATAACGTCCTCAGCCGCCAATGTTGAACTGATCGTGGTCGACGACGCCGGCAAGGCCTACAACGCCACGTCGGTGCTGCGCGGCAACGGGCCGCAGCGGACATTGTCGATGCGGATCCGGCAGGGTTCGAATGCGAAGGCGCAACGGGTCGTCCTTGTGGCCGTCGCCAGCGACTCGCCGATCGAGTCCTTGCACAAGGCGACCAGGGACACCGCCGCCAACCTATTCGCCTCGGCCGGGAGAGAAATCTCCGGCCGCCAGGATGTCAAAGTCGCGCTCGCCGTCGCCGATCTGCAATAGTCATGCTGGCGTCCCAGCGTCTTTCGCAGTAAAAGCGGAGCAGGGGTGGCGTGAATGAAGCTTAGCCCGAAAAGATCGTCGTTGAGGCTTGGCGTTGGCTTGCTTCGGGCGGCCGCCGCCGCGTTGGCTTGCTGCGCCTTGATGATGACGCGTCCTGCCGCAGCAGACGGCGTCGTCCGCGGGCTCGTGATCGGGATCGATTCCTACGCCCATCTGCCGCCGTTGCGCGGCGCGACGGCCGACGCGCTGGACCTGCAACGCAGTTTGACGGCGCTTGGCGCGCGCGATCCCTCTGTCCTCCTGGACGCCGAGGCGACGCGGGCTGCGACCCTCGCCCGTCTCGACCGGCTGGCAGGTGCGGTCGGCAAGGACGATCTCGTCTTCGTCTCCCTGGCGACGCTGGGCGGCCAAACGCCCGCGGCGAATGGCGGAAGCGAAAACGTCTTTCTTCTGCACGGCTACGACCCCCACGGCGGGCAGAAGGGCGAAGTTATTTCGACGCGCGAGCTGGCCGGATTCGTCGCACGCATCGAACGGGCCGGCGGACACGCCGTCGTCGTCGCAGACACTTGCTTCGGCGGAAGCGACGCCCGGACGGTCGATCCCCGGACATCGGACTTGACCTATCGCTGCCGTGAGACGGCGTCGGCGTCCCGCAGCGGGCCGGTCGATGCGGCTGGTCTCTTCGGCGCCTCATCAGGGTTCGCGCGGTCGGTCGTGCTGGCGGCTTCGGCGCTCAACATCCGCGCGCCTGAACTGCGGATCTCCGGCAAGGGCTTCCGGGGCGCGCTCAGCTATGTGACCGCGCGGGCGCTCGACGGCGCGGCGGACGCCAATGGCGATGGCGTGATCACAGCGGCCGAGCTCCTCGACTACGTGCGCCAGACCGTGCATCAACTCAGCGATCAAAGGCAGCAGGCGGCCTTTGTCGCGCCGGCTGCACAGGAGGCTCCGGTCGCCCGGCTGCGCAGCCGCGGCGTCAGCGTCCGGCCGGTCCAGGCCGATGCGGACGAGGGATTGTCGATCGTCGCCGCAGACGAGGACGGCAGGATCCAGTCCGGCGCGTCGTCGGCGGTCGGCGGAGGATCGTCGCTAATCGAAGCGAGCGCGGCGACCGGTCGCCAGCAGCAGTCGGGAGACGGGGGCCGGATCGCCGTGCGCCCCATCCGCCTGGCGTCGCTCGACGGCAATACGAACCGGTTGTCAGACCTGCAGCGAGAGCAATCCGTCGTTCTCGTGGACGCCAATTCCAATCCGGATCTGCTCTGGGATCCGCGCACGCTCGACGTGCTTGCCGGCAGGGATGTCGTGGCGCGCAATATTACGCCCGCCGATATGCCCGGCGTGGTCGATCAGGCGCTGGCCCTCACCTGGCTGAAGCAGCGCGCGACGCTGGCGAGCCAGCAGATCAGAATGCTGCCTGGCGACCAGCTCCACACAAAGGGCACGCGCATCGAGATCAGCGTGGACCAGCTGACGAACCGCTTTCTGGTGCTCTTCAACCTGTCGGGCAACGGGTCCGCCCAGCTGCTCTATCCGCTCGGGTCCGACCCGCCGCAGCGCCTCGATGCGGCCTACAGCGTCGCTTTCCAGGTTCAGGAGCCCTTCGGCGCCGACCACATCGTCGCCGTGTCGTCGTCCAAACCGCTGACGGAACTGGAACGGACCCTGCGTCAGTCCTCTCGTCGGCTGCCGCCAGAGCGGCTGGCGTCCGCCTTGCGGGGCGCCGATGCGCGGGTCGGTTTTGTCGGCCTTTTCACTTCGCCTTGAGGCCATTGTGACGCGTCTCGCGATCCTGCTGGCGTTGCTCGCCGCCGCATATCCGCACGATGCGACGGCGCAGAGCGGCGGCGGAGCGGATAGGTCCGTGCGCATCATCGACAAGGCGGCGCCTTCGAAGGAGCCCGCTTCGACGCCGCCGTCGAGTGCGGCCAGGCCGATGGCTGCTCCGCAGCTCAGCAATGCGGCCGGCCTCTCCTTCGATCTCATGCCGGGGGAAGACATCCGCATCGGGTCGCGCATGTTGTTCCGCGTCAGCGCGAAGCGGGGCGGATACGTCCTCGTATTCGACGTCGACGCGACTGGACGGACGAGCCAGATTTTCCCCAATGTCTTTTCGCGCGTGGAGGAGAAGAGCGACGAGAATCGGATTGCCGCCGGCGCGCCTGTCGCGATCCCGGAGCCCGGATCCCGACGCTACGAATTCGTCGCCTCGCCGCCGGCTGGCGTCGGCATGGTCGTCGTCGTTCATTCGGATACGCCGCTGCAGGTCATCGACCTTCCAGACGTGCCGACCGATCTGCTCGGCCGGCCGGAAGCCGCCGAATTCGTTCGCTCCGCCACAGCGGGTCTCAGATTCATCTCGGCCGACGGCGCGGTCAGCGCCAAGCAGCCGGACCTTTCGTTCGCGGCTCGCTATTACGTCCTCCGCTAGTGCGCGGATCGGCTCGGCGCAGGATGGAAGCGCTGGCGACTTCGACGGAAATATTGCCGCTGCTCGCTGCGGCTTGCGAACCAGCGAAAGTCGCGATCCTGCCTTCCTTTGCAGCTTGCATCCCCCAACCCTGAACGGCCATCATGCGGATGGACGCATCAAGACCTGTGAACGATGAAATCGCCAATCCTTTCCGTGAATCGAGCGCCGGCAGTGAAGCGAATGTTGGCGGCGTTGCTCATCGTCAAAGCCTGCACGCCGGCGCTGGCGGCCGAGAGCGTGAGCGAATTGAAGACGGGCGGGTTGTTGCTGTCGACGAGCGACCGGTCCGCGATCGCTCTGGACAGCGAAGACATTCGCGTTGCGCCGGATCGCATTTCCTTCAGGTACAAACTCTCGACGCCGCGCGACGCCCCCGTTGCTCTGGAACTCCTGTTCCCGTTTCCCGACCTCGACTTTTCCGATCCCGACGCCTCTTTCGCGCTACCGGGGTCGGAGCCGCGGAATTTTCTCAATGCGACCCTGAAAGTTGACGGCGCAGCGGCCCCTCTCACGATCTCCCAGACAGCGACGCTCGACGGAAAGAATATTTCGGCTGTCTCTTATACACATCTCCGAGCCCACGAGACGCTCATGAATCTCG
>CAMFKC010000107.1 GCA_945956975.1 uncultured Methylocystaceae bacterium
GATGTACAATCTGCTGGACTCGCGTTGGGGCAGGGCCATGCGCGCGCTGCGCGGCGGCAATGTCCTCGTCGAAAGCCTTGGGATCGACGCCTTCCGCACGAAGCTCGCCGCCTTCGTCATCGCCGCCTTCTGGGCGGCATTGTCCGGCTGGCTCTACGCGCACATGAGCCGTTTCGTCAGTCCTGCGACGTTCGACGCCGCCATGGGCATCGAATATCTGATGATGGCCATGGTCGGCGGGCAGGGCAGCCTGATCGGCGGCGTCGTCGGCGCGTCCATCATCACTTTCCTCAAGAACGCGATCCAGGACTACCTGCCGCTCATCTCTCCCAACGCATCGGGACAACTCGAAGTGGTGGCCTTCGCCGCCATCTTCATCGTCTTCCTGCAATATGCGCGGCGCGGCGTCGTGCCGTTCGTTGCGGATCGTCTGCCGAAAGTTGCGCCAGCATGGCCGCAGGCTGCAGCCGCGCTGCAGGAGAGGGCGCAGCCGCAGGCTGGCGCGCCGCTCCTGAAGGTCGATCAGGCGGCGCGGCGTTTTGGCGGTCTGATCGCGGTCAACGCGGTGTCCTTCGAGGTGCGCGCCGGCGAGATCGTCGGCCTGATCGGACCGAACGGCGCCGGCAAGAGCACCATGTTCAACCTGCTGACCGGCGCCCTGCCGCTCGACAGCGGCGCGATAGAGTTTTCAGGCCAGCCGATCCACCGGATGCCCCAACGCGCGATCGCGCGCGCCGGCGTCGCGCGCACGTTCCAGCATGTGAAGCTCAGGCCGCGCATGAGCGTTCTCGACAACGTGCTGCTCGGCGCCCATGCACGGCTGCATGCGAGCCTGCTGCGGGGCGTGTTGCGGCTCGACCGCGCCGAAGAGGCGCGCGCGCGCTCGGAAGCCATGCGCCAGCTCGAACGCACGGGCCTCGCCGAACACGCCTTCGATGCGGCGGGTTCGCTGCCTCTTGGCAAGCAGCGGCTGGTGGAGATCGCGCGCGCCCTGGCGGCCGACCCGACGCTTCTCGTGCTGGACGAGCCGGCTGCGGGCCTGCGCCGCAACGAGAAGATGGAGCTGGCCGCGCTGCTACGCGATCTGCGCGCCGGCAAGCTGACGATCCTGTTGGTGGAACATGACATGGAATTCGTCATGTCGCTGGTCGACCGGATCGTCGTGATGGATTTCGGTTCGAAGATCAGCGAGGGCCTGCCGGCGGAAGTCCGCGCCGACCCGCGCGTGCAGGAAGCCTATCTCGGGGGCGTGGCATGAGCGCGCTGCTCTCGCTCGAGAATATCAGCGTCTCCTATGGCCGCATCCAGGCCGTGCGCGACGTGTCGGTGTCGATCGAACCCGGCCGTATCGTCACGATCATCGGTCCCAACGGCGCCGGCAAGACGACGCTGATGCAGGCCGCGATGGGCCTTCTGCCCTCGATCGGGGCCATGCGCTTCGATGGCGCGGATCTCGCCAACATCGACGTGGAGACGCGGGTCGAACGCGGCATGTGCCTCGTTCCCGAGCGGCGCGAACTCTTTCACGACATGAGCGTGGAGGACAATCTGACGCTCGGCGCCTATTCGCGCCGCGCCAACGTGGAGATCAGGCGCGATCTGGATGAGGTGTTCGACCGCTTTCCCCGCCTGAGGGAACGCCGCAGGCAGATGGCGGGAACATTGTCTGGCGGCGAGCGGCAGATGTTGGCGCTCGGGCGCGCGCTGATGGCCAAGCCGCGGCTGCTATTGCTGGACGAACCGAGCCTCGGCCTCGCGCCGCTGATTGTGCGCGAAATCTTCCACACCATCGCCTCGCTGCGCAGCCTCGGCATTTCGATCCTGCTGGTGGAGCAGAATGCACGCGCAGCGCTGGAGACCGCAGATTACGGCTATGTGCTGGAAACCGGACAGGTGACGCAGCAGGGCAACGCGTCCGACCTGATCGGCGATCCGAAGCTGATCGCCGCTTATCTCGGCGGGCACTAGGGCGGGGTCTTTGCGTCAAGGAACGTCGAGCCCGTCATTGCGAGCGAAGCGAAGCAATCCAGAGCCACGATGCGGCTCTGGATTGCCGCGTTGCTTTGCTCCTCGCGATGACGGCTTGCCGCTACAGCACCGGCTTGCGCGCGAGCCCAAGCCTCTGCAGCGAATCCGCGAAGGCGGCGAGCCGCTTCTCGCGATAGGCCTCGACGTCGACGCCGTCATAGTTGAGGAAACCCTGCCGCGTCTTCAGCCCGATGCGGCCTTCCGCCATGTTGCGTTCGATGATCTCGGGCGCGGCATAGCGATCATGGCCGAGCGCTTCGGTCATGTAGCGGCTCGTGTGGTAGAGGATGTCTCCGCCGCCCCAGTCGATGAATTCGAGCAGGCCGAGAATGGCGAAGCGGAACCCGAAGCCGTGAATGATCGCCTTGTCGATGTCCTCGGCCGTGGCGACGCCTTCCTGCACCATGCGCGCCGCCTCGTTCATCGCCATGCCCTGGATGCGCGGCACGATGTAGCCGGGCGTCGCCGCGCAGACTACAGGCGCCTTGCCGATGCGTTCGAGCATGGACTTGATGGCGGCGGTCGTTTCCGGCCTTGTTTTCGCGCCGGGCGAGAGCTCCACCAGCGGCACCAGGAAAGCCGGGTTGAGCCAGTGCGCGTTGAGGAAGCGGCCGGGATCGACGACTGCATCGGCCATGTCGTCGACGAGGATGGTGGATGTCGTCGAGGCGATGATAGTCTCTCTGCCCGCCAGCGCTGAAGCGCGCGCCAGCGCCTCGCGCTTGAGATCGAGCACTTCGGGCAGGGCCTCGAAGATATAGTCGGCGGCGCCGAAGGCTTCCGCCGCGCCGCTTGCGGGGACGACCGTCACGCGCTTCATCAGCGTGGCGACGTCGGCCTCCTGCATCAGGCCGATGCGGGCGAGCGTGCGCAGAATCCCCTCGATCTCGCCGCGCGTTTCCTGCGCCAGCGTCTCGAAATCTGCTTGTGGCCGTTCCTTGAAATCGACGACCGCGACCTCGTGGCCGGCATAGCAAAAAACGACGGCGACGCCACGGCCCATGCGGCCGGCGCCGAGACTCGCGACGCGCATCATGCGAAGCCCTTCGCGAGAAAGTCCTGCAGTTCTGCCTTGCCCATCGCGTCGATGCCGAGAGTCTTGCGTGTCCTGCCCGTCTGCATGAAATCCTCGCCGACGATGGCCGAGCCGATCGAGAGGAAGGAGCGCGCCAGCGGCGCCGGCACGCCGGCGAGCTCGGCCATGGAGATGAGGAAGGAGAGGCCGATGCGCGTGTCCTCCAGCATGTAGCGGTGCTGCGTGAGCACGATGCGTTCGCGCCAGTCGCCAGAATCGGTCAGCGTGTCGTGCGCTTCGGCTTCATACATCCAGGCGCGCTTGGCGTAATGGTCGGCGAGCGGGAAATGGGGCGCGCCGTAGCCGAATGCCTCGCGCACCGCCATGCGCTCGCCGTCGAGCCAGTCGGTCACGCGGCGGATTGCGGGCTGCGTGCCTTCCTTGTGAATGTCCCAGCGGTCGAAATGTTCGAGCGGGCCTGCGTTCATCGTGATGAGCGGCGGGTGGATGATCGGCCCGGCGTTCATCAGCGCGCCGGAGAGAATGTCGCCGCAATCCTCGATCGCGCGCGGGAAAGCCTTGCCGATGACATCGAGCGCATGCGCCTTGCCTGTCAGCGGGAAGACGCCCGTCGGAAGGCGCACGCCGCGGCCGGAAATGCGGATCTCGTAGGGCCCCTGCTTTCGCGCGAGCCAGGGCAGCGTGCCCGTTTCCGCGAAGCAGACATCCCTCGCGCGTCCGGCGTCCTGCGCGGCCTTGGCGAAAATGTAGGAGCCGAAGGTGCCGGGCGGGAGGTAGACGACCTGGCCGGGCTCAAGCAGCGGCGCCACGCGGCGCGCGAGATCAGGCTGGGCGAAGGCGGGCGTCGGACAGAGGATGAACTGGGCGTCGCGGACCGCAGCGGCGAGATCGCAGGTGATCGACGCGATCTTCGCCGGTCGGCGGCCCTTGCCGTCGAGGACGGTGATTGCGCCGCCTGCCGCGACATGCGCATCCACGTCCGCCTGGCTGCGACGCACGAGCGCGACCTCATGGCCTGCAAGGCTGAAATCGGCCGCCGCCGCGAATGAGCCGTTGCCGCCGCCGAGAACCGCAATCTTCATGTCGTTCCCTCGCATGAGGCCGGAGCGCGCAGGCTTTCACGCGCAATTATTTTTGACCTGAAATAACCTGTCAACACTGATCTGTTCGCGGGAGCGCCCGGTGCCGTTGGGTTCTGCGTCCGGTTGGACAATGCGGGTCGTCCGGCTTTTGCACAGGACGTTCAAAGCTGTGATAAATCGCCTTGACGGCCCGCGACGCCTCGTTCCAACTAGGCTGCGTTCGGCAGCGCTGTGAGCCCTTGGGAATGGACGAGAGATCGGAAGCCGTCGAGGAACGTCAAGACGAGGCGAGCGCCGACGTCCAGCTCGACCTGCGCACCTGGCTGAAACTTCTGACCTGCACCACGCTGATCAGCGGCGAATTGCGCCGGCAGTTGCGCGAGCAGTTCGACTTCACGCTGCCGCGCTTCGACATGCTGGCGCAGCTCGATCGCGAGCCGGGCGGACTCGTACTGACCGAACTGTCGAAGCGGCTGATGGTGTCGCCTGGCAATGTCACGCCGATCATGAACCGGCTGCTGGAAGAGGGTTACATCACGCGCGCGACATCGAGCCTCGACCGCCGCGTGCAGATCGTCTGCCTGACGGCGGAAGGCCGGCGTAAATTCCGGCGCATGGCGAAGAAGCATGGCCAATGGGTCAACGCGATGATGGGCGGGCTGGCGCTGGAGGAGCGGCGCGCGCTGAGCGGATTGCTCGACCGGCTCAAATCCAGTCTGCGCGAAGGCGCGTCCGGAAGCGACCGGTAAAGCTAAAGATCGTGCTGGCGCACGTTGTCGATCATGCGCGAGAGAACGCTCGCGCAGAGGTCGAGATCGTCGCGGGAAATACCCTCCGTCAGCACGTCGGTGCGTCGCGCAATCCTCGGCCAGATTTTCTTCAGCAGCGCGGCCCCGTCCTTCGTCAGCGTTACTTCGCGACGGCGCTGGTCGCCTGTCCCTTGCTCGCGCGTGACGAGGCCTGTTTCCAGCATCTGGTCGACCGTGCGGCTTGCGCTCGATTGTTCGACAACGGCGAGAACGGAAATCTCGTTGACGGTGAGCCTGCCATAGATGTGCAGGACCGAAAGCGTACGCAGCGCCGCATTGCTCAGGCCGAGCGTGCCGAGGTAACGGTTCTGGTCCGCGCTGATGCGGTTGGACAGGCGATTGACCAGATAGGGAATGTAGGCGCGCAATTCCTCGGGCGTCGCCGGCGGCGCATCGCCGGTAGCAGCGGCGCGCTTCCTACGGAGGGGCGCGATGGCTGTCATGCGAAGCTGTCGATCGTCTTGATCGCGCCGTCCAGCATGTCGCCGGAGGCGTCGCGGATCGCGGCCTCGCGCAGGCGGCGCGCCCAGTCGGCGGCGTCCTCGCGCGTCTCCAGCTTCGCGATCGTTGCCATCACGCGATCGTATTTCGACAGGCCGCGCGCATGGGTGTCGGAATAGCCCTTGATGAGGCGGCGGCAGTTCAGCACCTCCACACCGAGATCGTAATTGCGCGCGACAACTTGAATAGCGCGCGCAATCCACGCGTCGCGATGCGCCACTTCCACGGCGTGGCGGTGGGAGCCGCGGCGGCGAGATTTCAGGCCGGAGATGGCGTAGAGCGTGACGAAGCCGAAGGCCGAGTATGTCTGGACGCGGCGGCCCTTGTTGACGCGCCGGTCGAGCCAGTCGCGCATCTTCGGGCGCGCGTTGATCCAGTCGGCCCAGGCCTTCGGCGCCATGCCGATCAGTTCTTCGGCGCGCGGATGGAAATATTCGGTGGTCTGCAGAACCTGGCCTTCCTTCAGCCCGATCTCCCGCTCCACGCGCGTGCGCCTGCTGGCGCGGGTCTTGAGATCGGCGACGCGGATCACGTCATCATAGGCCATGGCGTTGGCGAGATATTTGGCGGCGGCAATCGTGAAGGCGTAGTCGCGCGCCGCGCCGCCTGCGGCTTCGTCCGCATCGCGCAGGCGGGCGAGCAGGTCGAGATATTCATGGCCATAGGCTGCATCCTGGAAGTCGACGACCTTGACCAGTCCGAGCCGCGCCATCTCGCGTGCGGGGGCGGGAATGTCGCGGTCGATGCGCTCGGCGAAGCGCGCAGCGAGGAAGGGGCCACGCGGCGCGGGCGCGGCTGCTTCGTCCAGCGGCGCGGGCGGATTGATCGTGCGGTCATAGGCCGCCTCGAAGGCGGCGAGGCTGGAATTGCGCCCCTTGCTCTCGCCTTCCAGCAGCGCGCGGAATTGCGCGACATCGAAGGGCAGGGCGCCGGAGGCCGCAAGCGCGCCGAACATGGTGGCCGAGATCATGCTGCCGTGCTGCGCGGAGAGTGCGTTCATGTCGAAGACGATCTCGCGCTTCGCCACCACGCCGATTGCCTGCGCGACGACGCTGGAATCGGCGATGGCCTCGCCCGGCGCGATCTTCTCGACGGTCGCGAAGGCGCGATGGTCGGAGGCGATCAGCGTGGTCTTTTCCGGCGTGACGAGGCCGCGCAGGATCGAGCGGCCGGCCTCCATGAATTCCGAGGCCATGACGACGTCGACATCGCCCGGCGTCGGCATGAGCGAGAGGATGGGCTTCAGCCCGTCCTGAGGCGGCATGCATTCGATGTAGTAGAGCGTGGCGCCGGTGCGCTGCGCGACGCCGGGCACGCTGGTCGATTGCGCGACCCAGCCCTGTCCTTCGGCAAGCCGCACGATCCAGTCCGTCAGAACGCCGCCGCCCTGGCCGCCCATCGCGAGAATGGCGATGGAGATCGGCCGCTCGGTCGCGGGACCAACAGGGCTCAGCGGCAGATGAACAGTCTCGTCCCTCATGCCGCGGCTCCCGCACGTTCGCGGCGCGTCTGCAGCCAATGGATGAATTTCTGCGTCATGCGCGCGCGCCATTTGTCGAAGGCCGTCGCGTTGTGGACGACGTCGGCGCGGAAGAAGGAGGGGCAGAGCACGGCGGCGTCCGCCACCTCGCCGCAATTGCCGCATCCGACGCATGTGTTGTCGATGGAAGCGACGGGATCGTCGCGGAGGGGATCGTCGAGCTGTTTCACCGACAGCGAGGGGCAGCCGGAGAGGCGCATGCAGGCGTGATCGCCGGTGCAGACGTCCTCGTCCACGCCGAAGCGCTCCTTCACCACGCGCGCGCCATTGCGGATTGCGCCGTCGATCTGCGGCTTCACGCGGCGTTGCTTGTTGAGCATGCATTCCGAGGAAGCGACGATGATCTTCGGCCCTTCCTCCTTCGTCG
>CAMFKC010000108.1 GCA_945956975.1 uncultured Methylocystaceae bacterium
GTGCTGGACGATCATCGTCGACAAGACGCTGCTGTTCCGCCGCACCCGCAAGGCGATGGACCAGTTCGAGGAAACCTTCTGGTCCGGCCGTTCGCTGGAAGAGCTTTACACGACGCTCAGCGAACGACCGACGTCGGACATGGCGGCGGTGTTCGTGGCGGCCATGCGCGAGTGGAAGCGCTCATTCGAGGGGCCGAGCCGCTCGGTCATGGGCCTGAGCCAGCGCATCGACAAGGTGCTCGACGTTTCGATCCAGCGCGAGGTGGAGCGGCTGGAATCCAAGCTGCTGGTGCTGGCCACCATCGGGTCATCGGCGCCGTTCATCGGCCTTTTCGGCACGGTGTGGGGCATCATGACGTCGTTCCGCTCGATCGCGGCCTCGAAGAACACGTCGCTCGCCGTCGTGGCGCCGGGCATCGCCGAGGCGCTGTTCGCCACGGCCATCGGCCTGTTCGCCGCCATTCCCGCGCTGATCGCCTACAACAAGATGCAGGGCGACGTCGCCAAGACGCAGGCGCGGCTCGAGAGCTTCGCGGATGAATTCTCCGCCATCCTGTCGCGCCAGATCGACCAGCACGCCGGCGACCGCGCGGCGTAAGGAGCACGTTCCATGGGCATGTCGATGGCCGCAGGCCGCAAGGGCGGGCGCAGGCGCCGGGGCGTTCCACGCTACGGCGCGATGGCCGACATCAACATGACGCCGTTCATCGACGTCATGCTCGTGTTGCTCATCATCTTCATGGTGGCCGCGCCGTTGCTCGCCACGGGCGTCGCTGTCGACCTGCCGCAGACAAAGTCCGCGCCGCTCAACATCGAGCAGAAGCCGGTGTCGATTTCGATCGACGACAAGGGCCAGATCTTTCTGATGGACCAGCCCGTGGCGGTCGAGCAGCTCGTCGACAAGCTGAAGGCGGCGGCCAAGTCCGGCGCGGACGAGCGCGTCTATGTGCGCGGCTCGAAGGCGGTGAACTACGGCCGCGTCGCGGAGGTGATGGCGCTCGTGACGGGGGCAGGCTTCAAGAAGGTCGCGCTCGTCACCGAGCCGGAGCGGAAGTGAGGCGTTGTTAAGCTTTTCGCGGAAACAACCCGGTCTGATCGTCTCGGCGGCTGCGCACACCACGCTGCTCGCCGTGACGCTGATCGCGTTCAATTCGCCCGCGAAATACGACGAGGCCAAGGAAGCCATTCCGGTCGAGATGATCACCGACCAGGCCTTCAGCCAGATTTCCAAGGGTGAGAAGACCGCCAAGGAGGCCAAGCCTGTCCAGAAGGCCGACAAGGTCGCCGAGGTCGAGGAGTTGAAGCCGACGCCCCCGATTGCGGAAGCCAAGAAGGACGTGCCACTGCCCCCGCCGCCGCTGAAGCGCCAGCGCGATCCCGGCGAAGACGAGGCCGAGAAGCCCGAACCGCAGAAGACGGCGGCGCTGCCGCCGCCGCGTCCTGCGCTGGAAGAGACAAAGCCCGCGCCCGAGCCGCCGAAGCGCCCGGAGCCGCCGAAAGCCCAGGCCAAGCCCGAACCGAAGGAGGAGGCGAAGGCCGAGCCGGAGGAGGCCGAAACCGTCGCGCCGAAGCCGCCGCCGCGCCCGAAGATCGAGCCCAAGCAGGAAGCCAAGCCCGAGGCCAAGCCAGAGCCCAAGCAAGAGGCCAAGCACGAGACCAAGCCTGCGCCGACGCCGCCCAAGCCGCCGGAAAAGCCGCGGCTGAAGACGGACGAGGTGGCCAAGCTGCTGGCGAAGTCGAAGACGGACGACAAGCACGACAAGCCCGCCGTCAAGCCCAGGTCGGGCGAGGAGAGTGAGGAGAAGTCGTCGAAGTTCGACACGAACGCCATTTCGAAGCTGCTCGACCACGACAAGCCGCAGGCCACGGGGTCGCGCGGCCGCGAGATCGTGCGCACCGCCTCTCTCGGCGCGGCGAGTGGAACATCTCAGCGCATGGCGCCGAACATGATGGATGCGCTCAACAGCCTGATGATGGAGCAGTGGATGCGCTGCTGGCATTATTTCGGCACCAGCGGCGGCTCGAAATATTATCCGCAGATCAGCATCCGCTTCCGGCCCGACGGCAGCCTCGCGGCCGAACCGGTGCTGCGCAACCCGACCGCCGACCCCGCGCTGACCTCGCTCGCCACCGCCGCGATGAATGCGGTGCGCGAATGCAATCCGATGAAGATCCCCGCGCAATTCGCGCCCTATTTCGACCAATGGAAGAGCCGCACGGTCGAATTCCGGCCCGACGAGATGCGCTGATCCGAAGCCCCAGACCCTTCAGGACCTGATCGCCATGCCCGCATATTTCGACCGCCGCGCCTTCCTCGCCAGCGTCGCCGCGCTGACCAGCGCCCCGGCGATCACGCCGGTCTGGGCGCAGAACGACGTCATCACCGTGCGCCCCGGCGGCGCCTTCCGTCCCGTGCGCGTGGCGGTCGTTCCCTTTTCCGGCGATCCGGAAGCCGCGCGGCTGTTCACTTCGGTGATCTCGAACAATTTCAAACGCTCGGTCTTCCTGCAGCCGGTCGAGCCCTCGAGCTTCCCCGAGCCGGCGCTCGGTCCCGACCAGCCGCCGAACATCGAGGCGTGGAAAACGGTCAATGCGCAATACGTGCTCGTCGGGCGCGCTCAGCGTTCGGGCGGCGGGCGCCAGCAGGCCGAGTTCCGCCTGTGGGACGTCGCGAGCGGCCAGCAGGCGGCTGGCCAGCAATACGCCACCGACGCCAATGTCTCGCGGCGCGTCGCGCATATCATGTCGGACCAGGTGTTCTCGCGCATCACCGGCGAGAAGGGCTTCTTCGACACGCGCATCGTCTTCGTCGACGAGACGGGCCCGGCGGAGAAGCGGCGCAAGCGGCTCGCCATGATGGATCAGGACGGCTTCGGCGTGCAGTATCTCACGCGCGGCGACGACCTCGCGGTGACGCCGCGCTTTTCGCCGTCGTCGCAGGACGTCGCCTACATGGCCTTCGGCGGCACCGAGCCGCGCGTGATGATCATGAACCTCGACACGCGCCAGCGCGAGGCGGTCGGCAATTTCCCCGGCATGACCTTCGCGCCGCGCTTCTCGCCCGATGGGCAGAAGATCGTGATGTCGCTGTCGAGCGGTTCCAACTCCACGCTCTATGCGATGGACCTGCGCTCGCGCTCGACGACGCGGCTGACGGATTCGGCGGCGATCGACACGTCGCCGTCCTATGCGCCCGACGGTTCGCAGATCGTGTTCGAAAGCGATCGCGGCGGCACGCAGCAGATCTACGTGATGAGCGCGGGCGGCGGCGGCGCCAAGCGCATCTCCTTCGGCGACGGGCGCTATTCGACGCCGGTGTGGTCGCCCAAGGGCGACTACATCGCCTTCACGCGCCAGTCGAAGAACGGCTTCGGTATCGGCGTGATGAAGCCCGACGGATCGGGCGAGCGCATCCTCACCGAGGGCTATCACAACGAAGGCCCGACTTGGGCGCCGAACGGGCTCTTCCTGATGTTCTTCCGCGACCCCGGCGGCGGCGCGCCGAAGATCCACATGACCGACGTCTACGGCCGGTCCGATTTCGTCGTGCCGACGCCGTCCTTCGCCAGCGATCCGGCCTGGAGCCCGCTGCTGAACTGATCAACTGCAGGTCGTCACCTGGTTGGAGCACAGACCGCGCACCCAGCCGCGCCTGCCGCCTTCCGCCTCCACCTCGCCCCATGCGCCCGTGCAGGAGAGCACGCGGGCGAAGGGCGCGTCCGTCCCGCCCTTGCGCATCTCGAAACGCGCCTCGATGTTGGGCGCCGCGTAGAGGCGACCGAAGGGCAGGCCGGAGAAGGCCGGCGCCGCGCCCACCTTGTTTCCCGCCACCCAGCCGCGGCCCTTGAATGCTTTTGGCAGGCTGGAGGGATAGGGAATGTCGTAGGCGACGCCGGGCGCACGGATGTTGTCGATCAGGAACCAGCCGTCGCGATAGCCGATCACGCGAAATTCCGCCTTCAACGGCTCGGGGCCGGCGGCCTCGTATTTCTTCGGCGCGACGCGCGGCGGCGGAACGACGCCGAGAATTCTGGACGCCGCGCTCGGCTCGGCGCGCACATTCAGGCCCGCCGGATCCCTGTCGTTGGACCAGGCGCCGAAGGTGCAGGGCTCGACGCCTTCAGGCCGGTTCTCGACCTCGTCCTTCCGCTCCAGTTCGTAGGCGCGTGCGTCGTCGGCCGCCTGATCCTCGCCCTCCCTGCGCTTGACCACTTCGGTCGCGACGGCTTTGAGCTTGCCGCCGACAAAAGCGAGCCGCGCAACGCCGATGGCCGCCGGCTCGAAAGCGCTCGCCGCCTTGCCGTCGCGCACCAGCGCGATGCGGCCTTCCATCTTTTCGAGATCAAGCGACAGGTTCTGGCCGGCGTCGCGGAGATCAAGGGCAACCTGCATCCCGTCGCGCCAGCCGAAGGCCGACAGGACGGAGACGCCCGCGTCCTCGATGCGATAGAGCGCGCCATGGCGCGGCGCGAGGCGCACGAGCATGGCTCCGTCCTTTTTCACGACCTGCGGCGCGAAGCGCAATTCGTTATCGACTGGGTCAGGCGGCAGGACGATGCGGCCGAGCGAGCGCCATGCGTCGCCCTCGCGACGCTGAACCTCGACCATCTGCACGTTCATTTTGATCGTGCCTTCGGCGTTGAAATAGAAATCCGAGAGATTCAGGCGCAGACGCGCGCCGTCGACCTGGAACTCCGTGCGCGCAAGAATCTTGCATGCGCCCGCGCCGAAAGGTCCCTGCGTCTCGCCGGGCTGCCTGACCGCGGCGACGAAATCGGGATCGGCCGCGAGGTTCATGCCGGCAATCGTGCAGGGGCGGTCCGCATCCTCTGCGGCGGCCTGCGCATGGGCGGCGAGAGCGGCGAGGGCGCAGGAGAGGGCAAGAGCGGAGAGGCGCATTCAAGGTCCACGGGCTTCGCGTGGCGGTCGCCAGCGCAGCCTATGTCTCGCGCGCGCCCGATAGCCTCAGTGCGCAACAGCACATTGTGGAACGCTGCTTTTATTCCGCAGGCGCGGCCACCGGCGCTGGCGCGCGCCGGGCGCGGCCGAGCATCAGTGCGCCGACGATCGCCGCAAGAACCACCACGCCCTGCACGGCCAGCGCCTCGACGCTGGGGTTCAGGCCGAGCGCGTTGAGAACATCGTCGAAAGGCGCCGGCGTGTAGGAAAGGATCGTCTGCTCCTGCAATTCCTGCATGGCCGCGCCGATGAAGCGCACGCCCATCACGAAGAGCAGGGCGGAGGTGGCGAGAAACACCGGGCGCAGCGGCAGGCGAAGCGCGAGCCATTGCATGGCGTAGAACAGCGCGACGAGCGCCGCCGCCGCGCCGGCGAGGCCGCCGATCAGGCCCGTGCTCCAGCCGCCGGACGAATTGGCCAGCGCCTGCACGAACAGGATGGTCTCCGCGCCTTCGCGGAAGACAGCGAGAAAGGCGACGCCGGCCAGCGACCACGACCCCGGCGAAGCGAGCGAGCGGTCGGCGATGCGCTTGAGTTCGGCGGTCCAGGCGGCAGGGTCCTGCTTCAGGAAGAGCCAGCCGCTCATGTAGAGCATCAGCACGGCGGCGACGCCCATGACGAGCGCTTCGAGACGGTCGTCGTGCGCGCCGTTGAAGAATGTCGCGAAGACGACTGCGGCCGCGCCGCTGGCGACGATGGCCGCGGCCGCGCCCGTATAGAGCGCGGACAGTTGCGCGCGGGCCCCGGCGCGGGTGAGGAAGGCCGCGAGACCGCCGATGACCAGCATGGCTTCGACGCCTTCGCGCAGAAGGATGGCGCCGGACTGGAGCGCTACAGCAAGACCGTTCATGTCCGTTCCCGACAGAGAAGCTGCGATGTTGTGTCTTCATGCAGCGGACTGGCCAGCGCCGCAAAGGAAATCGACCAGCGCGAGGAAACATCAGAACGCTTCCAAACTGGCGCGCGGCATGACGCCGCAGGCGGACGGCGGCGCCTGCACTGCGCCGCCGCGGACCGTCAGCGAGGGGCTCAGTACTTGACGCTGGCGAAGGCGCGCACGTCCGCGCCGGGCAGCAAAACCACGTCCTTGGTGTAGGAGACGTGGTTGCGGATGTTCTCGTTGAGCAGGTTGTTGCCCACGAGGCCGACGGTGAACTTCTTGATCCCCGCGGGATTGTTGTGCAGTTCCTGCGTGTAGCTGACTTCCGCCTTGAGCAGATTGTAGCCGCGGGTCGGCGTCTCGCCGATCGGCGCAATGTCGCTCTGCTTGAAGGCATGGAGCAGGCTCATGCGGGCGAACCATGCGGCGTTGCGGAAGTAGACGCCGCCGCCGAGCCGTTGCGGCGGAATGCGCGGCACGTTGGTCCCGTCGCTGTCGAAGGTCGCACGGACGATGTCGTACTGCCCGTCGACGCCCCAGAAACCGCCCCACATGGGGAGCGTGTCCCACTGGAACTTGAACTCGGCGCCGCGGAAGGTCGCATTGGCCTGTGAGTAGACCGCCTGGTTCAGTTCCAGCGGACCTGCGGGATCGCCCGGGGCGACACAGGCGACGCCGTCGCATGTATTGCCCGTAAGGCGCCGATAGATGAAGCGGTTGAACTTCGTGTAGTAGCCGGTCAGTTCGAAGCGCAGCGGCCCCTGAGCCCGGCGGATGCCGATCTCGACCGACTTGGCGACTTCCGTCTTGAGGTCCGGATTGCCGATGTCGAAGGTGACGGTCGCATCGTGTCCGCCGCGCGAGAACAATTCGGCAGGCTTGGGCGCGCGCTCGATGTATTGCGCCGTGGCGTTGCCGACGAGACCGAGCGGCAGGTCCTGGATCAGGCCGATGCTGCCGCTCTTCAGCGTGAAGGAGCGGCTGCGCTGGAGCGAAGGACCGACGGCCGTCGGATCGACCGTGAGGTCGAAGAGTTGCTGAACGTAGGCGGGCGCCTGGCCTTGCAGGCCGACGTTCTCGAGGCGGCCGGCGATCTGGGCCTTCGTCGCTTCGCTGAACCTGAATTCGTTGAAGATGTAGCCGGCGATCTTCGTGTTGCGGTTGGGGTCGAACAGGCCGTTGAACGGGCTGCCGAGATCGTCGGGGCTGGGCGCCGTGAGCCGCTGATGGCTGCCCTGCACGCCGATGGCTGTCGTCATTTCCGCGAAGGGCAGCCTGAACGGCGTCAACTGGACTTCGACGCGGCCTTCGGCCTCCTTGTTCGTGAAGGTCTGACGGATGCCCGAGGAGAACAGGTTCGTGGCGTCGGCAAGGCCGATCTCGTCGTGGCGATAATCCGTATAGCCCCACCACCAGCGCACGGCGTCGACGACCGATCCGCCGACACGATATTCGCCCTTGCCGATCACCTTGTCCTGACGGCCGTTGATGCG
>CAMFKC010000109.1 GCA_945956975.1 uncultured Methylocystaceae bacterium
GGGGCGCGCGTCATCGTCGCGCTCCGCGGCACGGAGCAGGGGCCGCCGGAGGTGGACGTTGCACGATGGGCCAAGCCGCCACGTGCGGACTACCACTGCTGGATATCGACCGATTCAGACCGCGACTGCACCATCGCCTACGACGACAATGAACTCCAGTGCTGGATGCCCTTGCCCACGACCGTCGACGCGTCGCGCGCCTCCATCCGCGCGGCGCCGCTGCCCGAGGTGCCGCCGGACATGGAAGGCGGCGGCTCCGGCATCTGAATCCCTCCGGCACGATTTTCGCAGAGCGAATAGACGGTCGGTCTCCTTGTATCGGCGCCTGCTTACCGATTAGGCTGCGATGGCAAGGACAAACGGGAGGGGTTTATGCGTTTCAGGAAATTCGCGCTGTCGGCAACGCTTGCGACCATCGTGGCCGGTGGGGCCGCTGCAGTCGCGCCGGCCTCGGCCGAGACCGTCCTCAAGGCGGTCATGCATTCCGACGTGAAGATCATCGACCCGATCTGGACGACAGCCTATATCTCCCGCAACGTCGGCTACATGATCTACGACACGCTCTTCGCCCTGGACGCGAAGAACGAGGTCAAGCCGCAGATGGTCGACAAGGTCGACATCTCCGCCGACAAGCTCACCTACACTATGACCCTGCGCGACGGCCTGCTGTGGCATGACGGCCAGCCGGTTACGTCGGAGGATTGCATCCAGTCGCTCAAGCGCTGGTCCGCCAAGGATTCGCTCGGCCAGAAGGTCTTCACCGGCTTCGTGTCGGAGATTTCCGCTCCCGACGCCAAGACCATCGTCATCAAGCTGAAGGAGCCGACAGGTCTTCTGCTGTTCGCGCTGGCCAAGCCCTCGTCCAACGTGCCCTTCATGATGCCCAAGCGCATCGCCGAGACCGATCCGGGCAAGCAGATTTCGGAATTCATCGGCTCCGGCCCCTTCGTGCTCAAGAAGGATGAGTGGAAGCCCGGCGACAAGATCGTCTTCACCAAGTTCGACAAGTACAAGCCGCGCCCCGAGCCGGCCTCCGCCTTCGCGGGCGGAAAGGTGGTGAAGGTCGATCGCGTCGAATGGCTCGCCATTGCGGACGCACAACAGGCGATCAACGCCCTTTCGGCGGGCGAGATCGACTACATGGAGCAACCGCCGCACGATCTGCTGCCGCTGATCAAGGCGGACGCCAATCTGAAGACCTTCGTGTCCAGCTCGACCGGCCAGTTCACCTTCCGGCCGAATTCGCTCGTGCCGCCGCTCAACAACCCAAAGATAAAGCAGGCGCTCTGGTATGCTTTCAATCAGGAGGATTTCCTGAAGGCGACGGTCGGCAATGCGGAATATTACAAGGTCTGCAAGAGCTACTACCCTTGTTCGACCCCGCTTTCGACGACAGCCGGCATGGACGGGCTTCTGACCGGCAACGCCAAGAAGGCGCAGGAGCTGCTGAAGGAAGCCGGCTATGACGGAACGCCCATCGTGCTGATGGCGTCGACCGACTTGCCGATCCTCACAAACCTCGGCCCTGTCGCCAAGCAGCTCATGGAGCGCGCGGGCTTCAAGGTCGACATGCAGTCGATGGACTGGCAGACGCTGGTCGCCCGCCGCAACAAGAAAGACCCGGCCAACGCCGGCGGCTGGAACGGCTTCAACACGGCCTGGGTGGGCGCGGACATTCTCAACCCGGTGCTGACGGCCTATATGAACGCAGCCTGCGACAAGGCTCTGTTCGGCTGGCCGTGCGACGAGAAGATCGAGAAGCTGCGGACCGAGTTCATGAAGGCGCCGGATCTCGCCGCCCAGAAGAAGATCGCGGCGGAGGCGCAGGAAGAGGCGATCGCCTATACGACGCACATTCCGCTCGGCGAATATTCGCAGCCGATCGCCATGCGCAAGAATATCGACGGCGTGATCGACGCCGCCGCGCCGGTCTTCTGGAACATCACGAAGAAATAACGGGTGCGCCCGGCGGCGTCGCAGCCGCCCTTCACGCCATCACGCCGCGCGGCCTTTTCGTCGCGCGGCGCCCCCACCCGGCAGGCTCATGTTCGGTTACATCCTCAGGCGCCTCGTTTCGACCATCCCCGTGATGTTCATCGTCGCGCTCATCGTCTTCCTGATGCTGCGGCTGACGCCGTCGGACCCCGCCGCGATCATCGCGGGCGACAACGCCGATGCGTCGCAGGTCGCGATGATCCGCCAGCAGCTCGGCCTCGACAAGCCGCTCTTCGTCCAGCTTTTCGTCTGGCTGTCGTCGCTGGCGCACGGCGACCTCGGCGAAAGCTTCTTCTTCAAGAAAACCGTCACCAGCCTGATCGCCGACCGCATCGAGCCGACGATCGCGCTCGCCGTCTTCACGCTGGTCATCGCGGTCGCCATCGCTGTGCCCCTCGGCATCTTCGCGGCCATGCGCCGCGGCAGCCTGCTGGACCGCATCGTCATGGGCTTCTCGGTAATGGGCTTTTCCGTGCCGGCCTTCGTCATCGGCTATGCGCTGATCTACGTCTTCGCCATCAAGCTGCAATGGCTGCCGGTGCAGGGCTACAGCCGCATCGCCGACGGCATCGAGCCCTGGGCCCGCTCGCTCGTCCTGCCGTCGCTGACGCTGGCCGTCATCTATGTCGCGCTGATCGCCCGCATGACGCGCACCAGCCTGCTGGAGGTGTTGGGCGAGGATTACATCCGCACCGCCTATTCGCGCGGCCTCACGCCGCTGCAAGTGCTGGTGCGTCATGCTCTGCCCAACGCCGCCGTGCCGATCATCACCGTCATCGGCCTCGGCGTCGCCCTGCTCATCGGCGGCGTGGTCGTCACCGAATCCGTCTTCGCCATTCCCGGCATCGGCCGCCTCACCGTGGACGCCGTTCTGGCGCGCGACTATCCGACCATTCAGGCCATCATCCTGCTCTTCTCCTTCGTCTACGTGATGATCAATCTCATCATCGACGTCTCCTACACCTTGCTCGATCCGAGGATCCGCTATTGAGCGAGCGCGCGCAGACCCAGACGTTCCGCGCCCTAGCCAAGCTGCGGGTGCCGGCGGCGGCGAAGGAGCCGGCGATCATCATTCCCGCCGTCATCCTTGGAATCATGGTCCTGATCGCGATCCTTGCGCCATGGCTTGGCACGATCGACCCGACGCTGCTCGATCCCACCCAGCGCAACAAGCTGCCGGGCTTCGTCGGCCAGATCGTCCTGCCGGACGGCTCGAAGGCGCCCTTTACTTTCCATCTCGGCACCGACGCGCTTGGCCGCGACATCTACAGCCGCGTCCTCTACGGCACGCGCGTCTCGCTCATCATCGGCGCGCTCGTCGCGATTTTCGCGACCGTCTTCGGCCTCGCCATCGGCATGGTGGCCGGCTACGTCCGCTGGTCGGACGGTCTGATCATGCGCTTCATGGACGGCCTGATGGCCATCCCGCCGATCCTGCTCGCCATCGCGCTCGTCTCGCTCTCGCGCGCCGGCGTCACGGCGGTGGTCTTCGCCATCGCCATTCCAGAAATTCCCCGCGTGGTGCGCCTCGTGCGCGCCATCGTGCTCTCCATCCGCGAAGAGCCCTATGTCGAGGCGGCGGTGACGGCGGGCACGCCGACGCCGGTCCTGCTGTTCCGCCACGTGCTGCCGAACTGCATGGCGCCGCTGATCGTGCAGGCGACCTTCGTCGCCGCCTCCGCAATCCTGGTCGAATCCATCCTGTCGTTCCTCGGCGTCGGCATTCCGCCGGAAGTGCCGAGCTGGGGCAACATCATGGCGGCGGGCCGGCAGTATTTCCGCATCTTTCCGCACAACATGCTCTATCCCGGCATCTGCATCGCGGTGACGGTGCTGTGCGTGAACGTTCTCGGCGACGCCTTGCGCGACCGCCTCGATCCCAAGCTGCGCAAGAGGGTGTGATGGGCGACATTCTGGTTGTCGATCGCCTCACCGTCGAACTGCCGCCGGGCTCGGATCGTCCCTACGCGGTCGAGGACGTCTCCTTCTCCGTCGCGCCCGGCGAGATCGTCTGCGTCGTCGGCGAATCCGGCTCGGGCAAGTCGGTTTCGTCCTTCACCGTCATGGGCCTGCTGCCGCGCGAAGTGAAACCCATTGCCGGCTCCATCAGGCTCGAGGGCGAGGAGCTGATGGGCGCTTCCGAGAAGCGCTATCGCGAATTGCGCGGCTCGCGCATGGCGATGATCTTCCAGGAGCCTATGACGGCGCTCAACCCGGTCAAGACGATCGGCGAGCAGATCGAGGAAGTGCTGAAGGTCCACACGCAGATGAGCCAGGCCGAGCGCCGCGCCCGCGTGATGGAGACGATCGGGCAGGTGAACCTGCCCGATCCCGATCAGATCGTCCGCGCCTTTCCGCATCAATTGTCCGGCGGCCAGCGCCAGCGCGCCATGATCGCCGGCGCGCTCGCGCTGGACCCCGCGCTGCTGATCGCCGACGAGCCGACGACTGCGCTGGACGTGACGACGCAGGCGCAGATCCTTCAATTGATCGCGGATCTGCGCGCGCGGCGCGGCACGGGCGTCCTCTTCATTACCCACGATTTCGGCGTCGTCGCCGAGATCGCCCATCGCGTCGTCGTCATGCAGAAGGGCAAGGTGGTCGAGCAGGGTCTGGCCGACGACGTGCTCAACCGTCCCAAGCATCCCTACACGCAGATGCTGATCGGCGCCGTGCCTTCGCTGACGCCCGCAGACCGCAAGCCGCTCGACGGCGCGCCTGTGGTGCTGAATACGAGAAACCTGCGGAAAGTCTATTCCTCCGGCGGCCTGTTTCAGAAGAAGCGCGTGGTCGAGGCGGTGAAGGATGTCTCGATCGACATCCGCCGCGGCGAGACCGTCGGCATCGTCGGCGAATCCGGCTCGGGCAAGTCGACCGTCGCGCGCTGCGTCGCGCGTCTCATCGATCCCACCGCCGGCGAGATCGCCATCGACGGCGCAGATTATGCGAAACTGCCCGAGCGGTCCTTGCGCGATCATCGCAAGCGGATGCAGATCGTCTTCCAGGACCCCTATCGCTCGCTCAACCCCCGCCGCACGGTGGCGCAAAGCATGATCGAGGCGCCCGTCAATTTCGGCATGTCCGAGGCGGAGGCCCTGAGCCGCGCGGGCGACCTGCTCGACCTCGTCCACCTGCCGCGCCAGTCGCTCGACCGCTTCCCGCATCAATTCTCCGGCGGCCAGCGCCAGCGCATCTGCATCGCGCGCGCCCTCATGCCGCAGCCCGAGGTGCTGATCGCCGACGAGGCCGTCTCCGCGCTCGACGTTTCCGTGCAGGCGCAGGTGCTCAAACTGTTCGATGAGATCCGCGAGAAATTCTCGCTCGCGCTGCTCTTCATCACGCACGATCTGCGCGTCGCCGCCCAGATCTGCGATCGCATCGTCGTCATGCAGAAGGGCGCGGTGGTGGAGCAGGGGCCGACGAAAGAGGTCTTCGCCGCGCCCACGCACCCTTATACGCAGGCGCTGTTTGCGGCTGCGCCGGGAAAGACCATCGGCGTGAAGATCACGGCGTGAGAATGGATTTCATCGGGCGGCCCGGCAGTCAGAAACCCTCATCCTGAGGAGCGCCGCAGGCGCGTCTCGAAGGATGGCGAACCAGCATTTCTAATTCTGCCATCCTTCGAGACGCCTGCTCCGCAGGCTCCTCAGGATAAGGATTAGGGCTTTCGCGTCCTCATTTAGAGAACTCAAGCCGAATTCGCCGGACCTTAAGCTTTCGGTGCGACCACGCGGAACACCGCATTCGCCCGCGCGCAGACGTTTCCGTCGGCCGTGATGAAGGCCTGCGCGAAGCTCATCGTGCGGCCTGGCTTCACGAACACCGTGTCGATCTCGATCCATTGGCCGCGCTCGGCCACGCTCAGGAAGTCGACCGTCAAATTGGCCGTCAGCAGCCGCGGCCCACCCTCGATGTGGAGCGCGCAGGACAGGCCCATGGCATTGTCGGCGAGCGTGGTCAGGAGGCCGCCGTGCACCAGCCCGCGCGAGTTGAGATGCGGTTCCGCCGCCCTCAGGCCGATGATCACGGCCTTGTCGGTGCGGCGCGAATAGATCGGCTCCCAGGGATCGGTCAGCGGCGAGCGGCGGAAGTGCCGCTCGAAGCCTGCGGGAACGGCGTCGGCCATCAGTCCGTCAGAACCACCTTCGGATCATTGCAGAGGTCGACCTCCGCCTGATCGCCCGCGTCTTCGAATTTCCAGCTTGCGACATAGGCGCAGCCCTTGGCGCCCTTGATCGGCAATTTCGCCTTGGCGCCGCCGGCGATCGGCTTGGCCAACTTGGCGACGATCTTTTCCGGCTTGTCCGCGGCGGCCAGCGTGAAGGAGTCCAGCTTCGCGGCGCGCTGGTTCTGGATTTCGACGGATGATGGCGGCTTCGGCTTTTTCGCCTTTGGCGCCGCCGAGGCGCTGGAGGCTGCAAGGGCGAGTGCGGCGCCCACCAGAAACAGTCGAAACATGGCCGAATCCCCACGAGTTTACCGCCGGAGCATAGTCCCGGGGGCGCATTCCGCCAATCCGAGCCCCTGCGCCATTGACAGCGGCGGGCCGACCGACCAAACCTCCGCCGCCCGCGACCGAACGAGAGAGCCATCCATGTCCCACGCCGACCTCCAGCGCATCATCGAAGCCGCCTTCGAGGACCGCGCCAACGTGAGCCCCGCGACGCATGGCGACGTGCGCGACGCCGTGGAGAAGGCGCTGGGACTGCTCGACGCGGGCAAGCTCCGCGTCGCCGAACGCGATGCGTCGAAGTCCGGCAAGGAAGCCTGGACAGTCAACCAATGGTTGAAGAAGGCGGTGCTCCTCTCCTTCCGCCTCAACGACATGACTACCATTTCCGGCGGCCCGGGCGGCTCGAGCTGGTGGGACAAGGTGCCCTCCAAGTTCGACGGCTGGGGCGCGGCCGAACACGCCGCCGCCGGCTTCCGCTCCGTGCCGAACTGCATCGTCCGCCGCTCCGCCTTTATCGCGCCGGGCGTCGTGCTCATGCCGTCCTTCGTCAACCTCGGCGCCTATGTCGATTCCGGCACGATGGTCGACACCTGGGCGACCGTCGGCTCCTGCGCGCAGATCGGCAAGAATGTGCATCTGTCGGGCGGCGTCGGCATCGGCGGCGTTCTGGAGCCGCTGCAGGCCGGCCCCACGATCATCGAGGACGACTGCTTCATCGGCGCGCGTTCGGAAGTCGTCGAGGGCGTCGTGATCGGGCAGGGCTCCGTGCTCGCCATGGGCGTCTACATCGGCGCCTCGACCAAGGTCATCGACCGCGCGACCGGCAAGACGCACATCGGCTATGTGCCGCCTTACTC
>CAMFKC010000110.1 GCA_945956975.1 uncultured Methylocystaceae bacterium
CCTCGATCACGACCGGCGCATGCTGGAGATGACGCTCGGGCGCCTCGAGAAGATTTGCAGGCGCGCCCAAGGCCGTCGCCATCCGCGCAAATCGCTCGGCGGCGGCGCCGCTCGCCAGCGCACGTTCCAGCCTGTCGCGCGCTTGCGCACGCGAGCCGGCGATTTTGCCAAGCGTCAGCATCTCCGCGCCGAGCGCAAGCACGACCTCGTGCAGGCGCGCATCGCGGCGCCCGCCCTTCAAATAGTCGAGCGCATAGGCGACCTCGATCGCATTGCCGGCGCAAGGCGCCAGGGCTTCGTTCATGTCGGTGACGAGCGCGCGCGTCGGCAGGCCGGCCGCCGCGCCTGTCGCGACGAGCGACTGCGCCAACGCGCGCGATTGCGCGCGCTCGGCCATGAAGGCGCCATTGCCGGTCTTCACATCCATCACGAGCGCGTCGAGACCTGCTGCGAGCTTCTTCGACAGGATCGAGGCCGTGATGAGCGGGATGGATTCAACGGTCGCCGTCACATCGCGGATTGCGTAGAGGCGACGGTCGGCAGGCGCGAGAGCTTCGGACTGGCCAACGATGGCGCAGCCGGCCTCGCGCACCACCCGCTGCATGAGGGCGAGATCTGGCGACGTGCGGTAGCCCGGTATCGATTCCAGCTTGTCGATTGTGCCGCCCGTATGGCCGAGGCCACGGCCCGCGATCATCGGCACGAAGCCGCCGCAGGCGGCGACCATCGGGGCGAGCATCAGGCTCACGACATCGCCGACGCCGCCGGTGGAATGCTTGTCGAGCACAGGCCCGGGCAGACCGTGCGCGCGCCAGTCGAGCCGCGTTCCCGACGCCGTCATGGCCGCTGTCAGGTCGGCGCATTCGCGCGCGTCCATGCCGCGAAAGAAGACGGCCATGGCGAAAGCGGCGGCCTGTTCTGCGCCGACGCTTCCGTCTACGAGCCCGTTCATGAACCACGCGATCTCGTCGGCGCCGAGAGCGCCGCCGTCGCGCTTGCGGCGGATGATCTCCGGCGCCAGAAAATCGGCCATCAGGCCGGCGTCAGTTCGCGCGTCTTGGGGAAGGCGCGCAAAAGGCGCCGCATACCGATCGCAGTCGCCTGGGCCTGCTTGATCGTCTGGTCGTGCCGGGGCGCGCCGCCCTGGAAGCCCGCGCCATAATGTGTGACGGCGCCAATGGCGGCGACGTTCACGCCCAGGCGGCGGGCCAGAATCACCTCCGGCGCCATCGAGGTCGACACGACGTCTGCGCCGAGCGTGCGGGCCATCTTGATTTCGGCCGGCGTCTCGAAGGAGGGGCCGGAGAACCACATCATGACGCCCTCATGCGTCTGCACGCCGCAATGCAGCGTCGCGCGCTTGAGACGACGGAACAGTTTCGGATCGTAGGCTTCGGTCAGACTGATGAACCCGCCGTCCGAGGACATGCCGATGAGCGGGTTGATGCCGCCGAAATTGATGTGGTCGGTGATCAGCACGAGATTGCCGGGGTGCATGTCGCCGCGCACCGAACCGACGCCGCTCGTCAGGATGAAATTGGTCGCGCCCAGCATCGCGAGGGTCTCGAGCGGCGCGGCCATGGCGGCGGCGTCGCCTGTCTGATGAAACTCCGAGCGACCGCGCATGTAGGCGATGTTGACGCCCTCGTGGTTGGCGACGACGAGACAGCCGTCCGGTTCCGGCAGGCCCTGCGGGAAACCTGGCAGATCGTCGTAGGGGATGGTGATCGCATCCTCGAGGCCGTCGGCGACCGAGCCGAGGCCGGCTCCGAGGACGACGGCCGCGTCGATCGACAGGACGTCGCGCGAATTGATGATTTCCACGGCCTGTTCGACGGCTTCGGTCATGGCGATGCTTTCCGGCTGGCGGGGCTGAAATGGCTCGGGCCGAAGGAATGCGGCAGCAGCGAGCCGAGCGGATATGTGGCGCGCACGCCGTCTGCGTCGGCCGCGTGGATCGGCGCCTCGTCGGCGGCGAATTCGCGGAGACGCTGGCGGCAGGCGCCACAGGGGGTCGTGGGGGCAGGCGAGTCGGCGACGACGAGCGCCTCGACGATTTCGGTTTCGCCGGCGGCGACGCAGGCGCCGATGGCGACGGATTCCGCGCAGAGGCCTTGCGGGTAGGCGGCGTTCTCCACATTGCAGCCGGCGTAGACCCGGCCTGACGCGCCGCGGACGGCCGCGCCCACGGCAAAGCCCGAATAGGGCGCATGCGCATGGGCGCGCGCGGCGCGGGCGGCGGCCAGAAGGTCTTCAGGCGCGATCATGAGCCGCGCCAATTGGCTGTGCTGCGTGTAGCATTCGCAAATCCGTGAACCCTGAGGATGCCCGGGAGTGACGAAGAATTTGCAAACGAGGCCGGTGAAATTCCTTAACGCCAGCGTGATCGCTGCTGTTTTAATCGGCATGCTGGCGCCGCCCCAGCCGGCGCTGGCGGAAGCCCCGCCGCCGATCATCGCCGGCGTGGCGCGCAATCTGCCGGTTCTCGCGCGCAACGGCATGGTGGTCGCGCAGGAGAAGATTGCGGCGCGGGTGGGCCTCGATGTCCTGAAGCGCGGCGGCAACGCCGTGGACGCGGCCGTGGCGACCGGCTTCGCGCTCGCGGTGACCCTTCCGCGCGCGGGCAATCTCGGCGGCGGCGGGTTCATGGTGGTCCATCTGGCCAAGGAAAACCGCGACGTCGCGCTCGACTATCGCGAGACCGCGCCCGCCGCGACGACCTCGGACGTATTCCTCAACGCCGACGGCGCGGCCGATCCGGCGAAGTCCCGCGACAGCGGGCTCGGCGTGGGCACGCCCGGCACGGTGGCGGGGCTGGCCTACGCCCGCGACAAATGGGGGTCGGGCAAGTTCTCCCTGGCGGACCTGTTGGCGCCGGCCATCCGGCTGGCGCGCGAGGGCGTGCCCGTCGAGGACGACCTCGCCGATTCCCTGCCCCAGGCGGCGCGCCGCCTGGGGCGCTGGCCATCAAGCCGGGCGATCTTCATGAAGCCGGACGGCGCGCCCTGGGGGGCGGGCGAGACGCTCGTGCAGCCCGATCTCGCCGGCACGCTGGAGAAGATCGCCGCCGGTGGGCCGCGCGCCTTCTACGAGGGCGAGACGGCCGGCAGGATCGTCGCCGCCGTTCGCGGCGCGGGCGGGCTGATGACGGCGGAGGACCTGAAGGCCTATGCGCCGGTCGAGCGGCCGGTGGTGCGCGGGATCTACCGCGGGCGCGAGATCGTCTCCATGCCGCCGCCCTCCTCCGGCGGGGTCCACCTGATCGAGCTTCTCAACATTCTCGAACACTTCCCGATCCGGGAGACCGGGCCGCAGACGGCGGCGACCATCCACGTGATGACGGAAGCGATGAAGCTCGCCTTCGCGGATCGCGCGGAATGGCTGGCGGACCCGGACTTCGTGAAGATCCCGCTGTCGGGACTGCTGTCGAAGACATATGCGGCGAAGCTGGCGTCGGAGATTTCGACCGAACGCGCGCGGCCCTCAGCCGAGATCAAACACATCGACCCCGCGCCTTTCGAGGGCGACCAGACCACGCATTTCTCGGTGGTGGACCGCGAGGGCAATGCGGTCGCCAATACCTACACGCTGAATTTTTCCTATGGGCTGGGGCTGGTGGCCGAGGGCACCGGCGTGCTGCTCAACAACGAACTCGACGATTTCGCCGCCAAGCCCGGCAGCCCGAACGCCTTCGGGTTGGTCGGCGGCAAGGCCAACGCGCCGGGCGCGCGCAAAAGGCCCTTATCCTCGATGACGCCGACCATCGTGCTGAAGGACGGCAAGCCGGAGATCGTGACGGGCTCGCCCGGGGGCCCGCGCATCATCACGACGGTGCTTGAGCAGATTTCGGACCTGATCGACCACGGCATGAACGCGGCCGAAGCCATGGAAGCCCCGCGCTTCCACCATCAATGGTTGCCGGACGAATTGCGCGTCGAGCGCGGCATGTCGCTCGATACGATCCGGCTGCTGCGGGAGAAGGGGCAGAACGTAGTCGTCGGCGGGACGCTGGGGTCGGTGGCGACGATCCAGGTGCTGGACGGGCTGATGATGGGGGCGAGCGACAGCCGCCAGCGGGGGACGGCGGCCGTGGGGTGGTGAGTGCGAAGCCGGCCAGGCCGAACGTTCACCCCTGTTCTTCATCCTGAGGAGCGCCGAAGGCGCGTCTCGAAGGATGGCAACACCTGCATTCGCGCCGCGTCCACCCTTCGAGACGCCGCTTCGCGGCTCCTCAGGGTGAGGTTCCGTGGCCGGCGAAGGCCCTCAGAACTCCACGTCCAGCTCTTCCAGCTCGTCCGGCTCTTCCAGGGCCGCGGCGATCCATTCCTGCATGGACTTGCGCTCCAGGATCATGTCCCGGTAGGCGGCGCAGGCGGCGTCGAGCTTGACGTCGTAGGTCTTGAAGCGCGAGCAGACCGGGGCGTACATCGCGTCGGCCAGCGTCGGCGCCTCGCCGAACAGGAACGGGCCCTTGTAGGCGGCAAAGCAGCCGCGCCAGATCGAAACGACGCGGTCGATGTCGGTCTGGGCGCCCTGCCAGACCTTGAAGCCCGGATAATGGCCCTTGATGTTCATCGGCAGCGCCGAGCGCAGGTTGATGAAGCCCTGGTGCATCTCGCCGCAGATCGCCCGGCAATGGGCGCGGGTGGCGCGGTCGGCAGGCAGGAGCTTGGCTTTTGGCTTGATTTCGTTGAGGAATTCGGCGATCGCCAGAACGTCCCAGACCTCGGCGCCGTCATATTCCAGCTTTGGCGTGAGGAAGGAGGGGGAGAGGTGCAGCAGTTCGGCGCGGGCGTCCGGATTGTCCGACCCGACCGTCTTGACCTCGAAATCGATGCCGGCGCCCTTGCAGATCAGCCAGCCGCGCAGCGACCAGGACGAATAATTCCGGCTCGTAATGGTCAAAACGCCCTTTGGCATCGCTTTCCTCCACTCACCGGCAGCCTAACATGCGTTTCTGCAGCGCAAAATCCGCAATGCAGGCGTCCGGCGCCCTTGTTACGGGCAGTCAGCCCGAAGCACAGGCACGTGTTGTCTCTTTACCGCCTGTTCTCCGCATTGTCCCAAATCACAAGGGGAAACAATCCGAAAGTCGTATCGCAGGTTGCGCTGCACCAACTTAGCATGGCAGCATGTCAGCGCGTGCTGGGGGAGCGGCGCGTAGGACGTTGACCGCGGGGTTCATGTTGCAGCGCATGATGTATTACGCCTATCAGGCGCAGGACGACATGATCGATCCCTTTCGCGTCTTCGCGCAATCGGCGCTGGACGTGATCGAGAATTCCTGGCTCCGCAAGTCCGGCATCCCCTTCCTCAGCAATGTCTCGGCCGCCTACGAGCTGATGACGCGCGCCCGCCTGACCCACCACCGGCCGCCCTATCGCATCGACAACGTCAAGGTCGGCAATCGCGAAGTCTCCGTTACCGAAGAGGTGGTCTATTCCACGCCGTTCGGGTCGCTCCTTCGCTTTCGCAAGGATACCGACGTCGCCCAGCCGAAGGTCCTCGTTGTCGCTCCGCTTTCGGGCCATTTCGCGACGCTTCTGCGAAACACGGTGCAAGTTCTGCTCGCAGATAATGACGTCTACATAACGGACTGGCACAACGCCCGCGACATTCCGCTGTCGGCCGGCGAATTCGGGATGGACGGCTACATCGGCCATCTCATCCAGTTTCTCGAACACCTCGGCCCGCCGGTCCACGTCGTCGCCGTCTGCCAGCCCTGCGTGCAGGCGCTGGCAGCAACCGCCATCATGGCGGAGGACAACAACCCGGCGACGCCCGCCAGCCTGACGCTGATGGCCGGGCCGATCGACTGCCGTCTGAACCCGACGAAGGTGAACAACCTCGCCACCACCAAGCCGATCGAATGGTTCGAGAAGAACCTGATCGCGCTGGTTCCCGGCCGCTTCAAGGGCGCGGGCAGGCTGGTCTATCCCGGCTTCATGCAACTCACCGCCTTCATGTCGATGAACATGGACCGGCACGTGAAGGCCCATATCGAGCTCTACAATTCGCTGGCCGCCGGCGAGATGGAGAAGGCGCAGCAGACCAAGACCTTCTACGACGAATATTTCGCCGTTCTCGACCTGACCGCCGAATTCTACATCGAGACGGTCAAGCTCGTGTTCCAGGATTACGCCCTGGCCAAGGGCCAGCTGCAGTACAAGGGCCGCACGGTGAACCCGAAGGCGATCCGCAAGACGACATTGCTGACCGTGGAAGGCGAACGCGACGACATCTGCTCGGTCGGCCAGACGCTCGCCGCTCACGATCTCTGCTCGAGCCTCAAGCCGTTTCGCAAGCGCCATCATCTGCAGCCTGGCGTCGGCCATTACGGCGTGTTCGCGGGCAAGAAGTGGGAAGGGCAGATCTACCCGCTCGTGCGCAACGCGATCCTGTCCAGCGAATAATCGGCGGGCCGACCGGCCTTCGCACAAGCGGCGTAATCTTTCCGCGCCGGACATTCGTCTCATTGCCGCAATCTGCTGTATGATGGCGGCATGCCGAACGCTTTCTTCTCCGATCTCGTCTCCAGCATCGCCGAACGCGGACGCGGCCTGCTGCGCCTGAAGACCTGGCCGACCGATTCCGCCGGCCAGGCGAACAGCCTCATCGACTTGTGCCGCGCACTTCTGACCGGTCGGGGCGAAGCAACCGGGGTCGCGATCGCCGCCGAGGTGCTGGGGCGATATCGCACGCTCGACGAAAACGCACGTCGCGGCTTCTTCACGTCGCTTGCGGACGATTTCGGCCCCGACCACGAGCGTCTCGCCAAGGCGATCGAGAAGTGGAAGACCGACGCCAACGATCGCACCGCGGCCGACCTGCACTACGCCTCCGAACCGCGGCGGCTCGAATTGTTCCGCCGCCTCAATCGCGCGCCGGGCGGCACGGCCGCGCTGGTCGACATGCGCGCGGACCTACTTGCGGAAGTGCGGTCCAACAAGGCGCTCGCGTCGATCGACAAGGATTTCACGCATCTGTTCGCGTCCTGGTTCAACCGGGGTTTTCTCGTGCTGCGCCGGATCGACTGGTCGACGCCCGCCAGCATTCTGGAGCGCATCATCCGCTACGAAGCTGTGCACGAGATCCACGACTGGAACGACCTGCGCCGCCGCATCGATCCGCCGGACAGGCGCTGCTACGCCTTCTTCCACCCGGCGCTGATCGACGAACCTCTGATCTTTGTCGAAGTGGCGCTGATCGAACAGATTCCCGGCGCCATCGCGCCGCTGCTGGCGCACGATCG
>CAMFKC010000111.1 GCA_945956975.1 uncultured Methylocystaceae bacterium
CCGTCGTAGCGGCCGGTTTCGGCGATCGAGTATAGCTTGCGCTCGGCCTCCTCGATCTGCTGACGCGGCGCGGAATCGATCGGCGCATCGTAGGCGGTGTTGACGATTTCGCCGCCGATGACGATGAGGTCGCGGCGCACGGAGAGATCGTGGATCGTGCGGCCGTAATCTTCGGCGTTGATGATGGTCGTCGCCTCTGCGGCCAGCCGCGCGAGATACTGGCTGACCGTCAGGCCGCCGAGGTCGACATCGGCGAGATAGGTTTTCAGCGTGATGACGGTCGCGACCTTGCCGGCGCGAATGAGCTGGCTCAGCACCTCGTAGACGCGGCGGTGCAGCTCTTCCGAAAAATGCTCGGGCTTGAGAAAATCGGAAACGCGGTCGAAGGCGTCGTTGTTGACGAGGATAGCGCCCAGCAGCGCCTGTTCCGCCTCGATATTGTGCGGTGGCGTGCGCAGGCCGGCTTCGGGCTGTGCGACGACGAGGCGGCGGTCGGACAATTGTTCTAGGGCGGCCAAAGCGGGCTCTTCTGACGTGCGTCGATTTCGTTGGGCGATTCGCGCAATGGGAGTCTGCGGCGGGATCGGGGCGTCTTTGTGCCACCCCGCGCGCATTCCGTCAGCAATCGATTTGCGTAGCGCCCGCTGTCCACAAACCGCAAAAATAATTATGCGATTTTCGCGTCGGCCCCTTGCCTTTGGACGGACGAGATTCTGGCGACGAATTCCATCGCGGCGACGCCGACCAGCGCGCAGGCCATGCAGCCGAGCGCCGACATTCTGAGCCCCTGGCGCTCCAGCCCCCAGGCCAGCGCCAGTGGGCCGATGGCGCGCGAGAACAGGCTCGCCAACGCAATGTCGCCGATGATCGCGCCATAGCCCTTGCGCCCGAAAAGGGCGAGGGCGACCGTGCCGCGGGCGATGGTCATCAATCCGTTGGACATGCCGAGCGCCGCCGAGAAACACAGCGCCAGCGGCAGGCTCATCGAACCCGACAGCAGAAAGAGCAGGGCAGGCGGCAGAAGAAGCGCCGCGATACGGCCGCCGGCGACTGCCGGAAAGCGCCCGCCCCAGACCATTTCCGCGAACCGCGCCAGCACCTGCCCGGGGCCGAACGCCATGCCCACCATGATCGCTTCCTCGCCACTCAGCCCCGCCTGCCGCATCGCGCCGATCATGTGCAGCAGGAGCGCCGCGATCACGAATTGATGCGCCGCGACAGCCGTGGCGAAACCGACAAAAGCGCGCCGCCGGGCAGCGCCTTCCAGCGGCGTCTCGTCGTCGGGATGGGCATGGGGGTCTTCGCCGGCCGGAAGTTCGTGAACCGCCGGCGGGCGGCCGAGAGTCGCCAGATAGATCGGCAGACAGAGCGCGATCATGCCTCCGGCATAGACGACATAGGTCGCCCGCCAGCCCCACCGCGCCGCCAGGAATGCGGTGATCGGCCAGAAAACCGTGGACGCGAAACCGCCCAGAAAGGTGACGTAGGTGATTGCGCGCCGGCCCTGCCGGCCCGCCACTTGCACGAGCCCTGCGAAACCCGCGTCATAGAGCGCGAGCGACGAGGCAAGGCCGAGCAGCACGCAGCCGAGATAGAAGCTGACCGGACCTGCCGCGGACGCTGCCGCGAAGATCGCGCCGGCCGACAGAACGGCGCCGAGCGACAGCGCGATCCGCCCGCCGATCCGGTCGATGGCCCGCCCGGCCAGCGGCGCCGCGACCGCTCCGACGATCAGCATCAGCGAAAAACCGGCGAAGGCAGCCTCGCTGGACAGGCCGAGGTCGGCCGCCATCATCTTTCCGGTGACGGAAAAGGGATAGTAGATCACGCCCCAGGCATAGAGCTGCGCGATGCCCACGCCGATTACGGCGTTGCGGAAGCGGCGTTTCTCCTGCGGCGATCCTTCTGCGGAATCGGCCATGCCCAATCCTCGCATGGCCGGGCGAATTGTCGAATGCGCAGCCAGCGGGGCAGGTTTGTCGTGAAGAAAAAATAAAGGCCGCGGGATCGCCGCGGCCTTTGCTTTGCTGAAATGGGGTGCGATCAGTCGCGACCCATGTCGCCGCCGGCTTCCGCCAGAGCGGCGCCGACCTCGAGCCCGAGATCGTCCATCGACGTCTCCTCGCGGACGGTCAGGCTCTCGCCGCGCTCCTGGCGCTCGGCCTCTTCCGGCGAGCGGGCGACGTTGATCGTGACCTTGACCTCGACTTCCGGGTGCAGGCGCACCGGCACGCCGTGCAGGCCGAGCGTCTTGATCGGGTGCAGGGCGATGACCTGCTGGCGGCCGACGCTGACGCCGCCGGTCGTGATCGCCTCGGCAATGTCGCGCGACGAGACGGAGCCGTAGAGCTGGCCGCTCTCGCCCGCCTGGCGGATCACGACGAAGGTCTTGCCGTCGAGCTTCTCGCCGACCTTCTCGGCCTCGGCCTTGGCTTCGAGGTTGCGGGCCTCGAGCTGGGCGCGGTCGCCCTCGAAGCGCTTCTTGTTGGCTTCGGTGGCGCGCAGCGCCTTGCCGCGGGGCAGCAGATAGTTGCGCGCGAAACCGTCGCGCACGCGCACGACTTCGCCCATCTGGCCGAGCTTGGCGACGCGTTCGAGCAGAATGACTTCCATGATGTTCTCCTTGTGGTTTCAGGTGTTGGGTCGGGACGCGGCCTTGCGCGCCCGCAGGTGAAAGGCGGCGTCGGCGAGACCGACGACCGCCAGGAACAGGAATGGCCACGGCGGAACGAGCACGACCAGGACATAGAGCAGGAACAGCAATGCCGGTCTGAGGCCGGCGCCGCGCGTCAGCACGTGGGCGACCGCGAGCCCCTGCAGGGCAAAGGCCATGCCGAACACCGCCGCGACGATACCGGCCACGACGCCCGCAAACCCGCCAAGGAAGGCCAGGCCGCAGGCGGCGGCGAACAACGCGCCGAACAGCGGAGGAATGGACACGTCTTGGGCGACATCGGGCCAGCGGCGCGGAAGATTGCCGGAGATCAGGGAAACGCGACCCGCCAGGTAGAGGTTGATCGTCATCGTGAGGATCTGCGAGGCGGCGATGCCGACTGGCGCCGCGAACACCAGGTAACGCGTGAGCTGCGCAGGCTCTATGGCGCCGACGGCCTTGGCGTCCTTCAGCATGGCCTCCACGAGCGGCTGGCCTTCCTGAACCGCCCTCGCCATCAGCGCATCGAAGCCGCCGACGCGCCAGCTGAAGAAGGCCAGGCCGCCCGCGATCGCGACAGCCGAGACGAGCGCCGATGTGAGGAGTGCAGCCGTCGGCGCGAAATCGCGCGTACGCCCGTCGTCGCCGGTCGGCGCGAGCAGGGCGGCGGCGGACACCAGAACGGCCGGCGCGCCGATCGACAGGAGGAAGAGAAGGCCGAGCGCGGGATGGTAGAGCAGCGCCACGAAGGCCGCCCCGACGGCGGCCGCGGCGGCGCCGAACGACAGGCCGTAGCCGAGCGCCGCGATCATCAGCGGCATGGGGGCGAAATAGCCGAGGAGGACGGTCGCCAGCGATGCGCGCGCGGCGAGCACGAACAGAAGCGCCGCCGCGAGCCCCGCGGCGACGGCGACCAGCGCCGATGCGCCATAGGTCTTGAGCTTCGTGTCCGTCATATCGAGCTGTCCCGCCTTTCGAGCGGTTAGGAGAGGCGCAAGGGCCTTCCAGCCATATCCGGCAGGTTTGCCGGACCGATTTTTGGACCGCGAGCCTTCAGGCTCGCAGCCGGTCTTTGCAGAACTGCGAGCCTGAAGACTCGCGGTTCCGTGTCAGCGGATCACGTAGGGCAGCAGGCCCAGGAAGCGCGCGCGCTTGATCGCCGTGGCGAGTTCACGCTGCTTCTTGGCCGAGACGGCCGTGATGCGCGAGGGCACGATCTTGCCGCGCTCCGAAATGTAGCGCGAGAGCAGACGCGTGTCCTTGTAGTCGATCTTCGGCGCGTTCGGGCCGGAGAACGGGCAGGTCTTGCGACGGCGGAAGAAGGGGCGGCGGGCGCCGGCAGCAGCGGACATCAGAAGCCTCCCTCGGCAGCGCCATCTTCACGGCGCGGGCGCGGCGGGCGATCGCTACGGTCTCCACGATCGCCGCGCGGGCCACGGCGGTCGCCGCGCTCGCCGTCGTCGTCGCGCTTGCGCATCATCGCGGACGGACCTTCCTCCAGCGCCTCGACGCGGATCGTCATGAAGCGCAGGACGTCTTCCGACAGGCCCATCTGGCGCTCCATCTCGGCGATTGCGGCGTGCGGCGCGTTGATGTTGAACAGGGAGAAGTGCGCCTTGCGATTCTTCTTGATCCGGTAGGCGAGGGACTTCACGCCCCAATATTCGGTCTTTTCGAAGGAGCCGCCGAGACCGGTGACGACCTTCTTGAACTGCTCGGTCAGGGCTTCCACCTGTTGGGCGGAAATGTCCTGGCGAGCCATATAGATGTGCTCGTAGAGAGCCATGTGGGCTTGCCTTTCCTTCTGACGCCGCCCCGGCGCGGAGCCCTTCGAGCCCATGGGAAAGGCTCGACGAGATTTCGAAGGCGGGAACACGGGAAGGCGGGAGGAGTCCCTCGGCGGCGATGCCGCAGCTTCCGTTCAGCCCCCGGCCGGAGCGTCGCGAAGCGCGCTGTCTATATGCTGAAGCCGTGGTTGGCAAGTCGACACTGACAAGTCGACGCTGACAAGTCGGCGCTGCCAAGTCGGCGCCGCCAAGTTGGCGTCGGCAATCCGAATGCGCGAAGCGGCCGAAAGCCCGCCAACGTCCCATTCTGCGGCGGCCCGCTGATGGCCCGCCTCCTGCGCCTGCAGGCGCATGGAGGCCACGCCATGCAAAATCTGTCTCGTTTCGGCACAGACCGGTCCGGTTCTGTAGCAGTCCTGTTTTCGGTCGTCATCCTGCCGGCGCTCATGCTCGTCGGCGCTGCGACCGATTATGCAAAAGTCGTTGCCGCGAAGACGAGACTGCAGTCCACGGTGGATGCGGCCGTGCTTGCGGCCGGCCTCGACATATCAGGCGCATCGGACGCCGTGCTCCAGACCAAGGCGCAGGCGGCCGTCGCGGCGGCCTTTCCGCCGGGCTCGTCCGTGCGCGTGACCAATGTCGCCCTGCGTACCGTCAACAACGACATCGTCGTGACGGTCCAGGCGTCGACCTCGACCAATTTCGGCAAACTTCTCGGCGTCGCCAGCGTGCCCACCACCACGGTCGCCGCCGTCCCGAAACAGACCGGCCGCAAGATGGACGTCGACTTCCTGCTCGACGCCTCCGCCTCGATGGGCCTCGCCGCTACGCCCACGGGCCGCGACCAGCTGCGCGCCGCGGTCGGCTGCGCCTTCGCCTGCCACGACCCCGAGGGCGGCCAGAAGATCAGCAATCTCCAGGTGGCGCAGAATCTCGGCATCCTGACCCGCCTCGACGTGTTGAAGAACGCGGTCGGGACGATGATCGGACGCATCGCCGCCACGCAGGGGCCGCGCGACACCTATCTCGTCGCCATCGACACGTTCGACGACAATCCGGTGCGGGCCGTGCCGATCACCACCGATCTGACCTCCGCGCGCACCTTCGTCAGCAACTACCGGCTGGGCGGCAACACGTCCTTCTCGGGCGCCATGCCTGTCTTCAACGGCGACGTGGGATCCCAGGGCGACGGCTACACGACGCCGAAGAAATTCGCGATCATCGTGACCGACGGCGTGCAGGGCCGCCGCGACCGCGTCGGCGGTTTCCACCCCTTCGACTCGCGCCTGTGCGACAATCTGAAAGGGCAGGGCGTGACGGTGATGGTGCTGAACACGAAATACATCCCGATGCCGACGGAGGCCGCCTACCAGCAGACGGTCCAGCCGATCCAGAACCAGCTCGAGCCCGCCCTGCAGGCCTGCGCATCGACCGGCTACTACTTTTCCGCAACCGACCAGGCCGACATCGACCTCGCCTTCAACCGCATCTTCGATGCGATTCAGGCGCGGCTGCGGCTGATCAAGTAGCGGCGGCTCGCGCGCCGTCAGGCTCGCCCTTGCCGCCCGATTGAAGCGACGCCGAAGCTCGCTGTCCTCCGATTCACGCGCCGGTCGCCCGACCGGCGCGTTTTAGTTTGACTCGCATCCGGCCGCGGGTTACAAAAATGTATACAGTATGTATCCGTGGAGGAAACGATGGACGCCGGCGCTCTCCCCCCGTTCCCGCTCAACGCCTGGTACGCAGCCGCCTGGGACCACGAGGTCAAGCGCGAGCTTCTGCCCCGCACGATCTGTAATCAGAAGATTGTATTCTGGCGCCGCTCGGACGGCTCGGTCGCCGCGGTCGAGGACGCGTGCTGGCACCGCCTTCTCCCGTTGTCGATGGGCCGGCTGGATGGCGACGATGTCGTCTGCGGCTATCATGGCCTGGCGTTCGACGGCCATGGCCGCTGCACCAGGATGCCCTCGCAGGAGCGTCTCAATCCGTCGGCCTGCGTCCGCTCTTTCCCCGCCGTGCAAAAGCATCGTTTCGTCTGGGTCTGGCCGGGCGATCCCGCGCTCGCGGATCCCGCGCTCGTGCCCGATCTCCACTGGAACGACGATCCCGAATGGGCCGGCGACGGCCGCGTCATCCATGTGAACTGCGACTACCGCCTCGTCATCGACAATCTCATGGATCTCACGCACGAAACCTTCGTGCACCATTCCTCTATCGGCAATGCCGCGGTGGCGGAGACGCCCTTCGTGACGACGCACGGCGATCGTCTTGCGACCGTCACGCGCTGGATGACCGACATCGACCCGCCGCCGTTCTGGCGCGCGCAGCTCGGCAAGCCCGGCAATGTCGACCGCTGGCAGATCATCCGCTTCGAGGCGCCGTGCACGATCGCCATCGACGTCGGCGTCGCGCCGGCGGGCACGGGCGCCCCAGACGGCGACCGCTCGCAGGGCGTCAACGGCTACGTCCTGAATACAATCACACCCGAGACCAACGGCACGTGCCACTATTTCTGGGCCTTCGCCCGCAATTACCGCCTGCACGACCAGCGCCTGACGACGGAGTTGCGCGAGGGCGTCGCCACCATCTTCCGCGAGGACGAATTGGTGCTGGAGGCGCAGCAGAAGGCGATCGACGCCAATCCCGGCCGGCCCTTCTACAACCTCAGCATCGACGCGGGCTCGATGTGGGCGCGCCGCCTGATCGACCGGATGATCGCCCGAGAACTGCCGCCCGCCGCGCAACAGGCGGCGGAGTAAGGCGATGGCCGGAGATCGCGACGGCGAGAAGACGCAGTCCCAGAC
>CAMFKC010000112.1 GCA_945956975.1 uncultured Methylocystaceae bacterium
ATTCATGAGCGTCTCGTGGGCTCGGAGATGTGTATAAGAGACAGGGATGCGCCCGACGCGTTCGACGGCGTCGGACAGAACGCGGAACAATTCATGCTCGTGCGAATCGGAGCGTCCGATGTGCAGCGCGCGCAGGACGCGCTTCACCCGCGTCTTGTAGGTCACGGCGTCGAGCGCCGGCACGAATCCGCTCTTGATCTTGCCCAGCACGCGGAAATCCGACGTGCCGGCGAGACCGCCGGTCTTGATGGTCAAATCGCGGCGCATGCTGTTCCCTCGGAATACGCGGCTGATCGGCGCGTGAAATCAGCGCGGCGCGCCATTGCCGCGATACTGACTTGGCCTGGGCCGGGGAACTATGAGCCGTCTCACATTTCGCGAAAGGGACCGAACGATCACCCCGACGATATGTCGGTCAGAACGTCGGGCCGCAGCACCGTGAGACGCCGCCGCGCCAGTTCGATCACGCCCTCGCGCACCCACACCTGAAGCTGGCGGTTGATCATCTCGCGCGACATGCCGACGCGCTGGCTGACCTCGCTCTGCGACAGTTCCGCCGAGCGGTTCGAGGCGCCTTCGGTCAGGCGGAGCAACGTCTTGGCCAGACGCCCGCGCAGGTTCATGAACATCAGTTCCTCGACCTGTTCCGTTGTGCGGCGGAGCCGGCTCGACAGGATTTCCAGAAGCCTGATGGCGATTTCCGGGTTCCTCTTCAGGATCGGGAGAAAGTCGCGGCGCTCCAGCGACAGAAGCAGGCAATCCGTCAGCGCCGTCGCATCCCCGGTGCGTGGTCGTCCATCCAGAAGCGCGATCTCGCCGAAGACATCGCCCGGTCCGAACTGGTTGAGCACGGCGCTCTTCCCCTCGCTCGACGAGGTCGTGACGAGAATCTTTCCACGCACCACCGCGAACAGGCAGAAACCCGGATCGCCTTTCGAGAAGATCGTTGCGTACTCGGCATACTCGCGCGTCTTGGCGTAGGCCGCGATCTGGTCGCAGGCCTCCTGGTCCAGATCCCGGAACAATTCGTGCCGGCGCAAGACCGCAGCCTTGTTGAGCGGGATCTGTGGCGTGCCCGGGCCATTCTGGAATGTCATGCCGGAAGTGTGCTCAGACCGGGCTGCGGGAGCAAGCCCGCGCTCGGGCCGGGCGCACTCGGACGGCGCCTGATTCCCGCAGACGCATCGCCGCAGTTTTGCGCAACAGTGCATTTACGCGGGCAATTGACCGGGATTGATGCATTGCACAATGGTATCGCGAAATCGGCGCGCACACGGCTTCGGCGCCCGAAAATGCGGCGCCAGAGCCTCGAAATACAATCGCAGTCAATACGGAAAATAACATTTATCAATCCACTTATGGATTGATAACAAACAACTATCTGGCACGGGGCTTGCGACAGCGGGACAGGCATTTCTGTCGGAGCCAAAGCCGATGCGCAAGAAACTGGTGGTGATCGGGAACGGCATGGCCGCGGGCCGGGTCCTCGACGAACTCTTCGAGAAGTCGCCGGGCGCCTACGAAGTCACGGTCTTCGGCGAGGAACCGCGCGTGAACTACAACCGCATCATGCTCTCGCCGGTCCTGTCCGGCGAAAAGTCGTTCGAAGAGATCGTGATTCACGACGAGGCCTGGTACCGGGCGAACGAGGTGACGCTGCGGCGTGGCGAAGCCGTCGTGGCGATCGACCGTCTCAACCGGCTCGTCCGCACGGCGGCCGGCGCCGTCGAGCCGTATGACAAGCTGGTGGTGGCGACCGGCTCGATGCCCATCGTCATTCCCGTGCCGGGCGCGAACCTGCCAGGCGTTGTGACTTTCCGCGATCTGGACGACGTCGACGCCATGCTGAAGGCGGCGTCTGGCGGCGGTCGCGCGGTCGTCATCGGCGGCGGCCTGCTCGGCCTCGAGGCGGCGGCGGGCCTCGCCGCCAAGGGCATGAAGGTGTCCGTCGTCCATCTCATGCCCACCTTGATGGAGCGCCAGCTCGATCCGAACGCCGGCTACCTGCTGCAGCGCGCGATCGAAACGCGCGGCATCGATGTCGTCACCTCGGCCAATACACGCTCCATCGTGGGCGACGAGCGTGTCACGGGCGTCGCGCTCGATGACGGCCGGACGCTGCCCGCCGATCTCGTGGTGATGGCGGTCGGCATTCGCCCCAATACGACGCTCGCGAAAAATTCCGGCATCGAGACCAAGCGCGGCGTCGTCGTCGACGATTTCATGCGCACCAGCGACCCCGACATCTACGCCGTCGGCGAATGCGTCGAGCATCGCGGCGCCTGCTACGGGCTCGTCGCGCCGCTCTATGACATGGCGAAGGTGCTCGCCGGCGACCTCGCGGGAGAGCAGGGCGCGGGTTATGCCGGGTCCATCACGTCCACCAAGCTGAAGGTGACTGGCATCGATCTCTTCTCGGCCGGCGACTTCGCCGAGGGCGACGAGAACGACGAGATCGTGCTGCGCGATCCCTCGCGCCAGATCTACAAGCGCGTCGTGCTGCGCGACAACAAGGTGGTCGGCGCGGTGCTCTACGGCGACACGCAGGACGGCGCCTGGTATTTCGACATGCTGAAGAAGGGCGTGGATGTCGCGCCCATGCGCGACACGCTGATCTTCGGCCAGTCCTATCAGGGAGGGTCCCCCCTGGACCCTACGGCGGCCGTTGCAGCCTTGCCGGATGATGCGGAAATCTGCGGCTGCAACGGCGTGTGCAAGGGAACGATCGTCCAGGCGATCACGGGCGGCGGCCTGACCACGATCGACGAGGTGCGCGCGAAGACCAAGGCCTCCGCCTCCTGCGGGCAATGCACGTCCAAGGTCGAGACGCTGCTGATGGCGACGCTGGGCGACCAGTATGTCGCGGGCGACCGCAAGCCCATGTGCAAGTGCGTCGATCTCACCCACGAGGAAGTGCGCGCGCAGATCAAGGCGAAGGAGCTGAAGTCGCTGCCGGCCGTCATGCAGGAGCTCGCGTGGAAGACGTCGTGCGGCTGCCCCTCCTGCCGCCCGGCGCTCAACTATTACCTCATCTGCGCCTGGCCCTACGACTACAAGGACGACTACCAGTCGCGCTTCATCAACGAGCGCGTCCACGCCAACATCCAGAAGGACGGCACCTTCTCCGTCGTTCCGCGCATGTGGGGCGGCCTGACCACGCCCGACGAATTGCGCGCCATCGCCGATGTCGCCGACCGCTTCCGCATTCCGACCGTCAAGGTCACGGGCGGCCAGCGGATCGATCTGCTCGGGGTGAAGAAGGAGGACCTGCCCGCCGTCTGGGCGCAGCTCAATTCGGCGGGCCTCGTCTCCGGCTTCGCCTACGCAAAGGGCCTGCGCACGGTGAAGACCTGCGTGGGGTCCGACTGGTGCCGCTTCGGCACGCAGGATTCGATGGGCCTCGGCGTCAAGCTGGAGCGTCTGCTGTGCGGCTCCTGGACGCCGGCGAAAGTGAAGCTTGCCGTCTCCGGCTGCCCGCGCAATTGCGCGGAGGCGACGATCAAGGACATCGGCATCATCTGTGTGGATTCAGGCTACGACATCCACATCGCCGGCGCCGCCGGCCTTCATGTCCGCGCCACCGATCTGCTCGGCCACGTAGCCACGGAAGAGGAGGCGCTCGAATATGTCGCGGCCATCACGCAGATGTATCGCGAGGAAGCCGCCTATCTCGAACGGCTCTGGAAATGGGTCGAGAAGACCGGGCTCGAGCGGGTGCGCGCGGCCATCATGGACGACCACGAGAACCGCAAGGCGCTCTACGAGCGCTTCGTGATCTCGCAGCGCGTCGCGCGCCGCGATCCCTGGGCCGAGCGCGCCGCCGGTCGCGACGCCCGCGAATTCGCGCCGCTCGCCGTGCTCATGCCGATCGCGGCCGAATAGGACGATGAACATGCGCAACGAAAGCCGCTTCTGGTTCGACCTCGGCTCGATGGAGTCAATCCCGAAGCGCGGCGCGCGTACCGTGCGCACGCCGCATCGCGAGATCGCTGTGTTCCGCACGGCCAGCGACGAATTCTTCGCGCTCGAGAACCGCTGCCCGCACAAGGGCGGGCCGTTGAGCGAAGGCATCGTCCACGGCCGCAAGGTCGCCTGTCCGCTGCACAACTGGATCATCGATCTCGAGGACGGCCAGGCCACCGGCGCCGACAAGGGCTGCGCGCGCAGCTTCCCCGTCAAGCTCGAGAACGGCCGCATCTATCTCGACATGGGCATGGCCGCGCCGGCCTGAGCCGCGCATCCGGGGGCGATTGAACATGCCGGGAGAGACGATCAGGACGACATGCCCGTATTGCGGCACGGGCTGCGGCGTGAGCGCGACGGTGGATCCGCGCGGACATACCGAAATCACCGGCGATGCGGATCACCCGGCCAACCTCGGACGGCTGTGCGTGAAGGGCGCAGCATTGGGCGCTACGCTCGGGCCGGAGGAGCGGCTGCTCCATCCGCGTATCGGCGGCGAACGCGCCTCCTGGCCCGAGGCGCTCGATCTGGTCGCGCGGCGCTTCGCGCAGACGATCGACCGCTACGGCCCGGACTCCGTCGCCTTCTACGTGTCCGGCCAGATCCTCACCGAGGATTATTACGTCGCCAACAAGCTGATGAAGGGCTTCATCGGCTCCGCCAACATCGACACCAACTCGCGGCTCTGCATGGCGGCCTCCGTTGCGGGCCACCGCCGCGCCTTCGGCGCCGACGTCGTGCCCGGCGTCTACGAGGATCTCGAGGAGGCCGATCTCGTCGTCCTCGTCGGTTCCAATCTCGCCTGGTGTCACCCGGTCATCTTCCAGCGCCTGAGCGCTGCGCGTGAAAAACGGGGCGGCAAGCCGTTCGTCGTCAACATCGACCCGCGCCGCACGGCGACCAGCGAGATCGCCGACATGCATCTGGCGATCGAGCCGGGCGCCGATGTCGCGCTCTTCCTCGGCCTGCTGCGGCATCTCGCCAGGTCGCGCGCGCACGACCCGCGTTTCGTCGAGGCGCATACGCGCGGCCTCGGCGATGCGCTGGAGGCGGCGGCGCAATGGACGCCCGGCGTCGTCGCGCGCCGCACCGGGCTCGCGCTCGCCGATGTCGAGCATTTCTTCGATCTCGTCACGCGCACGGAAAAGACGGTCACCGTCTATTCGCAGGGCGTGAACCAGTCGGCGGTCGGCGTCGACAAGGTCAATTCGATCATCAACTGCCATCTCGTCACCGGCCGCATCGGGAAGCCGGGCTGCGGGCCGTTTTCCGTCACCGGCCAGCCCAATGCGATGGGCGGGCGCGAAGTCGGCGGCCTCGCCAACCAGCTCGCCGCGCATTTGGAGATCGAGAACCCGGCCCATCGCGCGCTGGTGAAGGAATTCTGGAACGCGCCGCACATGCCGGAGCAGGGCGGCCTCAAGGCGGTCGACATGTTCCGCGCCATCGGCGACGGCCGCGTGAAGGCGGTCTGGATCATGGGCACGAACCCCGTCGATTCCATGCCCGACGCCGACCGGGTCGCGGCGGCCTTGTCCATCTGTCCCTTCGTGGTCGTCTCCGATGTCGTCGCACGCACCGACACCACGCGGTACGCGCACGTTCTCCTCCCCGCGCAAGCGTGGGGCGAGAAGGACGGCACGGTCACCAATTCCGAACGCTGCATCTCGCGGCAGCGGCGCCTGCGCGCGCCGCTCGGCGAGGCCATGCCGGACTGGTGGGCCATGGCCGCCGTTGCGCGCCGCATAGGCTTCGCGAAGGCCTTCGATTTTTCCGGCCCCGCCGCAGTTTTCCGCGAACATGCGGCGTTGTCGGGCTACGGCAATCGCCGCGCCCGCGCCTTCGACATTTCCGCGCTCGCGACAATCAGCGATGCGGATTATCGTGCGCTCGCGCCCTTCCAGTGGCCGTGGCGCGCCGGCGAAGCCGCGAGCGACGCCCCCAAGCGCTTCTTCGCCGATGGCCGTTTCGTCACGCCCGACGGCCGCGCGCGCTTCGTGACGACGCCGTTTCGCGGCCTGGCCGGGCGGCGCGGCGAACGCTGCCAGTTTGTGCTCAATACAGGTCGCATCCGCGACCACTGGCACACCATGACCCGCACCGGCGTCGCGCCGCGCCTGTCGCAGCACATTGCCGAGCCGTTCGCCGAAATTCACCCGGACGACGCCGCGCGCATGGGTGTCCAGCCAGCAGGTCTGGTGCGCATCTCCAATGCCCGGGGCGCGGTGACACTCCGCGCGCTCGTCACCGACCGCCAGCAGTCCGGCAGCGTCTTCGCGCCGATCCACTGGAACGATCTCTTCGCCAGCAACGCGCGCGTCGATGCGCTGGTCGCGCCCTTTGTCGATCCGTCCTCCGGGCAGCCGGAATCGAAGGGCGCCTTCGTCGCCGTCGATGCGCTGGCGCCGGCCTGGTTCGGTTTCGCGCTGATGCGCGAGCGGCCCGACGCGCTGGACGCGGAATACTGGGCGCTCGCGCGCACCGAGGGCGGCTGGCGCTGCGAACTCGCTGGCTTTGCGGAAGAGCCGGACTGGGAGGCCCGCGCCCGCGCCCTGTTGGGCGTGGCAGGGCGCGAGGACATTGAACTGGCGTTCGCGCAGGACCGCCGCAGCGGCGCTTTCAAGTGCGTCGCCCTGCGCGAAGGCTACGTTGCCGGCGTCCTCCATGTCGCGCGCGAGCCTGTCGCGGTCGCGCGCGCCTGGCTGTGCGAAAACTTCGCCGACCCTGCCGCGGGCGCGGCGCAGATGCTCGCTGGCCGCCCGGCCGGCGCTGCAAAGAACCCGGGCCAGAAAATCTGCGTCTGCTTCAACGTCGGCGCAAATGCGATCCTTGACGCGATCCACGGCGGTTGCCGCGATGTCGCGGACATCGGCGAGGCCACGGCGGCCGGCACGGGCTGCGGCTCCTGCCGCCCGGAAATCGGCCGTCTGGTGCGGCAGGCGCACGACGATCTGCGCCTGCCGGAAGCCGCGGAATAGGTCAGTAGATCGAGGGCTCCTCCACCGGGCCGCCGAAATCCGTCTCGAGAAAATCGAAATCGCAGCCCGCGTCCGCCTGCTTGATGTGGCGCGAGAACATCCAGCCGTAGCCGCGTTCGTAGCGCGCCCTGGGCGCGGGCAGGGCGGCGCGGCGGCGCGCCAGTTCCTCGTCCGGCACGTCGAGCGAAATCTTGCGCGCAGGGACGTCGACGGAAATCATGTCGCCTGTCTTCACC
>CAMFKC010000113.1 GCA_945956975.1 uncultured Methylocystaceae bacterium
GACTTGCCGGCGCCGCCTCCGCCCGGCTAGGGAAGCGGCAAAGGCCGGGAACGGAACCACACAATGAACGACAAACCCGTGATCATCGCCGGCGGCGGCATTGGGGGTCTCGCGACCGCGCTGACCTTGCACCAGATCGGCGTGCCCTGCGTGGTCTACGAGGCCGTGCGCGAGATGCGGCCGCTCGGCGTCGGCATCAACCTCCAGCCCAACGCCGTGCGCGAACTCTACGACCTCGGCCTCGGCGCCGCCGAAATGGACAAGGTCGGCGTGCCCGCGAAGGAATGGGCGCTGGTCGGCCTCAACGGCCACGACATCTATTCCGAGCCGCGCGGGCTCGACGCTGGCTACAACTGGCCGCAATACGCCGTCCATCGCGGCCTCTTCCACATGCTGCTGCACGATGCGTTCGTCGCGCGCGCCGGTCGCGATGCGGTCAAGCTCGGCGCGCGCGTGATGGGCTACGAAAAGACCGCCGACTGCGTCGTCGCGAAGATTGAACACGTTGACGGCTCGACCAGCGAGGCGAAGGGCGCGCTCCTGATCGGCGCCGACGGCATCCATTCCGCCATCCGCGCGCAGATGCATCCGGCCCAACCGCCGATCCACTGGGGCGGCGCGCTGATGTGGCGCGGCGTGACCATGGCGAAGCCCATTCGCACCGGCTCTTCCTTCGTCGGCCTCGGCACGCATCGCCATCGCATGGTCATCTACCCGATCTCCCATCCCGATCCGCAGACGGGCCTCGCGATGATCAACTGGATCGCGGAGATCACGCTCGATCCGACGCAGGGCTGGCAGCAGACGGGCTGGTTCCGCCAGGCCGAGATCAAGGATTTCATCCACCATTTCGAGGGCTGGACCTACGACTGGCTCGACGTGCCCGCGCTGCTCAACGGCGCTGAAGTCGCCTACGAAAATCCGATGATCGACCGCGACCCCGTCTCCACCTGGCGCGATGGCCCGGTGGCGCTGATGGGCGACGCCGCGCACGCCATGTATCCGACGGGCTCCAACGGCGCGAGCCAGGCGATCGTCGACGCCCGCACGCTCGGCGCCTGCATGGTCGAGCACGGCGCAACCGAGAAGGCGCTCGCCGCCTATGACGAAAAGCTCTGCGGCCCGATCTCGCAGGTCATCCTGCGCAATCGCGGCGCGGGGCCGTTCGGCCTGCTCAACATGGTGGACGAGCGCTGCGGCGGCGTCTTCGACAATATCGACGACGTCATCTCGCCCAAGGAGCGCGCGGACTTCATGGCCGGATACAAGGCCGCCGCCGGCTTCGCCATCGAGACGCTGAACAAGGCGCCGCGCACGATCTCCGGGGGCGCGCAGGCGAGGGTGGCGCAGCCGGCTTGAGCCGGAACGAACAGGGGGGGCGGGGCATGACCATACTCATCGCAGGCGGCGGTATCGCGGGCCTCGCGGTCGCCCTCACCTGCCATCAGATCGGGCTGAAGGTCCGCGTCTTCGAGAGCGTGCGCGAGATCAGGCCGCTCGGCGTCGGCATCAATCTCCAGCCGAGCGCAGTGCGCGAACTCTACGACCTCGGCCTCGGCGACGATCTGGAAGAAATCGGCGTCCGCACGCGTGACTACGGCATGTATTCGAAGAAGGGGCTCGAAATCTGGACCGAGCCGCGCGGCCTGTGGGCGGGCTATCGCTGGCCGCAATATTCGGTGCATCGCGGCCTGCTGCACATGCTGCTCTATGGCGCGCTGATCGACCGCGCCGGGCCCGACAGCGTCGTCACCGGCTGGACGGCGACCGGCTTCGAGAACGATGGCGACGAGGCCGTGCTGCATCTCGTGAACGCGAGCGGCGAGACGCGCACGGAACGCGGCGCCATCCTGATCGGCGCCGACGGCATCCATTCCGCGTTGCGCGCGCAGATCGCGCCGAACGAGGGCCCGCCGATCTGGGCAGGCGCCGTTCTGTGGCGCGGCACGACACGCGCGAAGCCGTTCAAGACCGGCGCCTCGATGGTCATGGTCGGCCATTCACGCTGCCGCTTCGTCTCCTATCCCATTTCGAAGATCGATCCCGATACGGGGCTCGCGACCATCAACTGGATCGCGAATCTTAGCCTTCCGCCGGATGCGCACTGGAACAAGGAAGACTGGAACCGCCGGGCGAACCTCGACGACTTCCTGCCCTGCTACACAGACTTCGTCTTCCCGTGGCTGAACGTGCCTGAACTCGTGCTGGCGGCGAAAGAAGTGTTCGAATATCCGATGGTCGACCGCGATCCGCTGGAGCGCTGGACCTTCGGCCGCGTCTCGCTGACCGGCGACGCCGCGCACGCCGCCTACCCCGTCGGGTCCAACGGCGCGGGACAGGCGATCGTCGATGCGCGCAAACTCGGCCGCGCCTTCCTCGACCATGGCGCCACTCCGGACGCCTTGCAGGCTTACGAGGCCGAGATGCGTCCAGCGACAACCAAGGTTGTGCTGACCAACCGCAGCGCCGGCCCCGACGCCATCCTCGACGTGATCGAGGAGCGCTGCGGCGGCGATTTCGAGGAGATCGAGGACGTGATCTCGCGCGAGGAACTGGCGGATCACGCCAACCGCTACAAGGCGATCGCGGGCTTCGCCATTGATGCGTTGAACGAAGCGCCGCCGATCATTCCGCCGGGCGCGCAAGTCGGCGCATAGGACGCAGCGCGAAGCTCGCGGATTGCAATCCCGGCCGCAACGTAGCGGAGAGCCGGAAGCCAGCTTGATGATGCGGCTGCCAGGTTGTCGATGGACGGCTACGCCGTCGTCCGGGATGACACCGCTGGTTGCAAGAGCAATTCAAGGCCCCGGCACGCTCGCGCGGATCGCCTGCGAAAAATCCGGCGCATCGTTGGCCGCCTTCGCGCGTTCCGCGATATGCGACGCCCTGCGCAATTCGGCGAGCGGGACCTTCGTCGTCAGCGCGCCGTTCTCGTAGAGATATTCCGGCAGGTAGCCGCTGACGATCAGGCGCCAGTCGAGCGGCACGGGCTTGCCGATCGCCTTGACGAGACCGGCCACCGTCGTCGTGCAATTGCTGGTCAGCGACTTGTAGAACTGCGGCGTCGCAGCCAGCGCATTGGCGTCGCGCACATATTGCGCGAGCAGCGCGCGCATCGTCTCGGGATAGACGTCGAGCCTATAAATCTGCACATCCTCGGCCCGCACGTTTGAGCGCACGCGCACGATGTCGCGCTCGCTCGCCGCGACGATCGCCAGCGGATCAGTCTTGAAGAGATCGGCGATCGGCGAGAAGGAGCCTCCCTTCAACCGCTTCACTTCCACCGACCACGCAAGCTGCTCGCCGGCCTCGAATCCGAAGCTGACGATGACATGCGCCATCGCCGGTCCCGCCCAGTAAGAGAGGAACAGGTCGAGCCTACGCAGCTTGGTCAGGTCGTAGGTGCGCGTCTCCCAGCGCTCGGTGAAATCGTCGTCGCTGCGCCAGTCGAAATCACGGACGTTCGTCACCGTCAGCGTGTCGCCCTCGATCCGGCCCGTGGCCTGCCGCGAGACGTCGGCGGCGAAATTGGCCGAAGCGGGCGGAACGATCGTGCTCCACCACAGCGCGACGCCGAGAAAGGCGATGCCGAACAGGACGAGCGGCTTCCACCGCCCGTGAAACAGCAGATAGAAGGCGCTTCCGAGCGCGAGCGCAGCGACGGCCGCCGCAAGGACGCCCCGCAGCCACTCGGGCGATGGCCCGCGATGCCACAGCGCGAGAGACGACCATGCGCCAGCCGGCGCCAGGGCAAAGACGACGAGGACGAGCCGGCCAGCCAATGCGAGCAAGGTCACGCTCCGAGAAGCTTGATGGCCTTCTCATGCACGGCTGGATCTCCCGCTGCGATGATCGAGCCGCCGTTGGCGGCGTCGCCGCCGTCCCAGCTCGTCACCACGCCGCCCGCGCCCTGGATGATCGGGATCAGCGCGACGATGTCGTAGGGCTGCAAACCGTCCTCGATCACGAGATCGACATGGCCGGCGGCCAGCGCGCAATAGGCGTAACAGTCGCCGCCATAGCGCGGGATCCTGGCGCGCGATTCGACCCGCTCATAGGCCGCGCGCTTTTCCGGCGTGAACAGGCGCGGCGACGTCGTCATGAGCGTCGCCTCCGCAATGTCGGCGCAGGCGCGCGTGCGCAGCTTGCGCCGTTCCTGCCCCTGCCCGCGATGGGCGGGCCCGGTCCAGAACGAGGCCTGCCCGTCGCCGAAGAAGCGCTCCCGCGTGAAGGGCTGGCTCATCATGCCGTAGCAGGGCCGGCCATTGTGCTTGAGCCCGATCAGCGTGCCCCACATCGGCAGGCCGGAAACGAAGCTCTTGGTGCCGTCGATCGGGTCGAGCACCCAGACATAGGCGGCGTCGTCCGCTTTCACGCCGAATTCCTCGCCGATGATTCCATGGGCGGGAAACTGCGCCTCGATCATGCGGCGCATGACGACTTCAGCCGCGCGATCGGCCTCGGTCACGGGATCGAAGGCCGCCGTGGCGTCTGCCTTGTTCTGCGCGCCGAGCGCCGAGCGGAAGAAGGGCAGCGTCGCTTCGCCCGCAACATCGGCGAGCCGCGCCACGAAAGTCTCGAAATCGACTGCGGTCATGCCTTCTCCGCTACTCCAGCCGCTCGGGCCGCGCAATCCAGCCGTGACGGTCCGCAAATTTGCGCCCGCGCTTCGCCGTGATACCACGGGCGGCAGGCGCTGCCCGCCGGTTGGGCGCAAGAAATGCGCCGCCGGGACGGAAAACGCTGATGTCATCCACTTCGGGCGAAGCTGCGCCCCTGCGCCGCGAACGCGCCGCATCCTCGGGCGCCGTGTTGGTCGCCGCGCTCGTCGGCATCTACATGCTGAGCCAGTTCTTCCGCAACGCGCTCGGCGTCATCGGCCCCGATCTGTCGAAAACCTTCGATCTCGACGCCGCCAAGCTCGGCCTGCTCTCGTCGATCTTCTTCCTCTCCTTCGCCCTGGCGCAAATTCCGCTCGGCATGGCGATCGATCGTTGGGGACCACGCCCGGCCATGCTCGCCGTCGCGACGCTGATGATCGTGTCGACCGTGCTTTTCGCGCTCTCGCGCAACTTCGCGGAACTCGCGGCGGCGCGAATGCTCATGGGGCTCGGCTGCTGCGCTTTCCTGATGGGTCCGCTCGCGCTCTACGCCGAGCGTTTCCCGCCGGAAAAATTCTCGACCATCACGGGCATCCACATCGGCGTCGGCTCGTTCGGCATGCTGGCCGCCACCGCGCCGCTCGCCTGGCTCGCCGGCTCGATCGGCTGGCGCAATTCCTTCCTGAGCGCCGCCGCCATGGCCGCAATCATGACGGTCTGCCTGTTCGTCTTCGCGCGCGAGGCGCCGGAGGCCGTCCGAAGCCGGCAGGCGCGGACGGAAAGCCTGTCCGAGGCGGTCGCCGGCGTGATCGCCGCCACCCGGATCGCCGGCTTCTGGCGCGTGCTGTTCATGCAAACCGCCGCCTATGCGGCCTTCGCCTCCATCATCGGCTTATGGGTCGGCCCTTGGCTTGCGCAGACCTACGGCCTGCCGCTCGAGGCGCGCGGCCGCATGACGCTGATTCTCGCCGGCGCGCAGATCGCGGGGCTGTTCTTCTGGGGTGCGTCCGACCGGTGGTTCGGCAGCTATCGCCGGCCCGCGCTCATCGGCATTTTCGGCGCTCTGGCGACGCTGGCGGCCGGCGCCTTTGTCGCCCTGCCCGCAGCCGCCCTGCCCGGCTTCATGGCCGCATTCGGCTTCTTCTTCGCCATCACGCCGGTCCTGACCGCGCAGGGCAAGGCGCTTTTTCCCCGCGAGCTCACCGGGCGCGGCATGACCTTCATCAACACCGGCGTCATCGGCGGCGCCTTCGCGCTGCAGGCGGTCACCGGTTTCGTGATCGAGGCCTTCGGCTCGACGATCGTGGATGGGGTGCGGGTCTACCCGCCGGAGGCGTTCCGGCTCGTGTTCGGCCTCTTGGCGGCGCAACTGGCGGTCGCGCTCCTCTTCTACCTGCGCGCGCCCGATCTGCATCCCTCGCAAGACTGACATGCGGCGCGCTGCGGCGCCCTGCCGCAGGCTTGCGACCATCGTCGATCTTGATGCTGCGGCTGCGAAGGCGCATTTAGAGGCCATGCCCTCTTTGGGCGTTTCCTCCCAAGACTTGGCCGCCCGGCTTACCCCTGGCGGCCTTTTTCTTTTTTGAACGGCGCGCCTATTCCGCCGCGGCCCGCCAGCCGGCAAGGCCGTCCGCGCAATGCGACAGCGACCGCGCGACGGCAGTCAGATCTTCGCCCAGCGCGGCAAAACGCGGGCTCTTCTGGAACGTGGCCTCGTTCATGTAGACCGCGCGGTTGATCTCGATCTGGAGCGCATGGACGTGCGAGGCGGGATGCCCGTAATGCTCGGTGATGAAACCGCCGGCATAAGGCTTGTTGCGCTGGACGATATAGCCGCGCTTCCGCAATTCGCTTTCCGCCGCCGCGGTCAGTTCCGGATCGCAACTCGTGCCGAACCTGTCGCCGAGCACAATGTCCGCCTTGGGCCCGTCGGGGCCCGACACGCCCGCCACATGCGAGGGCATGGAATGGCAGTCGACCAGAACCGCCACGCCGAACCGTTTCTGCGCCTGCTGCGTCAGGCGGCGCAGGGCTGCGTGATAGGGCCTGTAGCCCGCCTCGATCCGGTGCAGGGCCTCGGCAACCGGCATCCGGCGGGCGTAGATCTCCTGTGATTCGGCGACGAGCCGCGCGATCGTGCCGAGGCCGGCGGCCACGCGCAGGGAGCGCGTGTTGACGTGCGCCGGCAGCTTGCCCTCGAACATGCGGGGATCGAGCTCGAACGGCTCGCGGTTGACGTCGAGATAGGCGCGGGGAAACCGCGCCCGCGCCATCGGCGCGCCGAGTGCGATCGCGCCGGCGAACAATTCGTCGACGAATGCGTCCTCCGAGCGCCGCAGCGTCGCCGCATCGAGGCGGGAGGAAGCGAGAAAGCTCTTGGGATAGATCGAACCGGAATGGGGCGAAGACAGCACGAGCGCACAGGACGCGCCCATGGGCTCGACCACCTCGACGGGGATCGCGAGCTCCGGCTCGAGCGGAGCCGTCGCGCCGCTCTCGCCTGCAATGATGGTCTTGAC
>CAMFKC010000114.1 GCA_945956975.1 uncultured Methylocystaceae bacterium
GATTCATGAGCGTCTCGTGGGCTCGGAGATGTGTATAAGAGACAGGGATAGCGCCAGAGCGCGTAGACGCCGAGAAGGATCGCGCCGCCGATCGAGCGCAGCGCGGCCTGCGTCATCGGCGGAATATCGACCATCGCGATCTTGGCGGTGACCTGGTTGAAGCCCCAGCTCGCGCAGAGCATGAGCACGACGAGGACGCCGAGACGGTCGAGGTGACGCAATTGCCGATTCATCGGCGCATTGTGCACGGACATGCGGCAGGCGCAGCCCGCCGATTGCGCATGAGGGGCCCGCGCAAAAGAAAAGCGGCGGCCCTTTCCTTGGAGCCGCCGCTTATTGCCTCCGGAACGTGTCTCGCGGCCCGGAGGAATTTGTAATGGTCAGAGACCCGCGAGATATCCCGTCGGATCGACCGGGGTCGCGCCCTTGCGCAGTTCGAAGTGAACCTGCGGCGAGGAGACGTTGCCGGTCTGGCCGGCCTTGGCGATGGTCTGGCCGCGCTTGACCGTGTCGCCGCGCTTCACGTCGAGTTCGCCGTTGTGGGCATAGGCGGACACGAAGCCGTTGGGATGCTGGATCAACACGAGGTTGCCGTAGCCCTTCAACTCGCTGCCGGCGTATTTCACCACGCCGCCTTCGGCCGCCTTCACAGCCGTGCCCTCGGGCACTGCGATATTGATGCCGTCATTGCCGCCGGACTTGAAGCCCTGGATGACGCGGCCGCGGGCGGGCCAGCGGAATTCCGGATTGGCGCTGTCGGTCGCGGCGGCCTTGGGCTCTTCCTTCGGCAGGCTGGCGGTCGTCTCGGTGCGGTCGATCTCGATCTTGCGCGGTTCGGCCTTGGCCTGCGACGCAGGAGCCGGCGTCTCGACGGCCGCCTGCTTCTGGCGCACGGGCTTCGGCTGCTCGGCCTTCGGCTGCGGCTTGATCGCCTCGGCCTTCACGACCTTCGCCTTCTCCTCGTGCTTCTTTTCCGCGACCTTCTTCTTGTCGACTACCTTCTTCTCCGGGGCGGCCTTGGCGGCCGGCGTCTCGTCCTCGTCGTCGTCCTTCTCGACCTTTGCAGTCTTAGACGACGTTTTGGCGACGGGATCGGGACCCTTCACGAGGTGGAATTTCTCCTTCGGCGCTTCCGGCTTCCGGGCCTCGACCTTTCTTGGCTCGGCCCTGACCGGTTCAGCTTTGGCGACGGGCGCGGGCGTCGCGGCATGAGTGGCGGCGGCGCGATAGACGGGGACGACAAGGCGCGCGCCCGGCTGGACCTGGGAGGCGCTGTTGAAGCCATTGACCCGCAGCAACGCGTCCTGTGGCACGCCGTAACGGCTCGCAAGCGCGCCGGCGCTCTCGCCCTGCGCGACGACGATGGGCGTGCCGCCCTCAGCGCTCCAGTGATCGACCGAAGCCGGGCTCATGCGCGAAAGCGGAGCCGGCGCGACCGGCCTCGCGGCCATCGGCTGCGGCGCGACATTGGGCGGCGGCAGAGAACCGGCGCCGGAAGGCGGCGCCAGCGGCTTGGATTCGATCCGCATCGAGGAGGACGATGGCGCGCGCGGCGCGATCGTGCCCGTCGGCGTGCGATCGACCGGACCAGACGAGGCCGTCTCGAACGGATTGGAGAAGGGATTGGAAGACAGCCGGGTTGCGTCGGAGCATCCGGTCAGAAGGGCCGCGGCGGCGGTTGCAACCAGCAAACGCAGACCGAGCCGAACGCTGAACAAGGGCTTGTTCTCACACATCACGCAACCTATCGAACGCCACTTTCTCGCCGTTATTAAGCGCGGTCGCGGTTAATGGACGGTTTAAGGTGAACGTTTCATCGTCAAAAAATTGGAAATGTTAAGTGTAACCGGGGGCTGCGCTTTACAGCGCCTTGGATCCGCCGCTGAGAACGGCAGCGATTCGTCCCGCCCGGAACCGGCGCGCGAGGCCGCCGTCGGCATGAACGAGCGCGCAGGTTTCGCCCTGCCCCGTCTCGTCCGGCAGGCCGCACAGCATCAGGCCGCCGGGCGCCAGCGCGCCGAGAAGACGCGGCTCGGGCGAAGGCAGGAGCGCGTGGACGAGGATGCGATCGAACCGGCCGAAGGTTTCGGGCGCGGCGAGGCCATCTGCGCAATGGACGACCGCATTCTCCACGCCCAGCCGCGCGAGCCGCGCGTTCGCCTCCACGCTCAGCGCGCGGAACCGCTCGAATGCGACGACGTCGCGGGCCAGACGCGACAGGACGGCTGTCGAATAGCCAGACCCCGCGCCGATCTCCATCACGCGATGGCCGGCCTCGAGCTGCAGCGCCTCCAGCATGCCTGCGAGGTCGCCGGGCGCCTCCATCGTCTGGCCGCAGGCGATGGGCAGCGCGCAATTGCGTTGCGCGAGATCGCGCAGCGCGAAGGGGACGAAGATCTCGCGCTGCACCGTCTCGATCGCGCGCAGCACGTCGACGTCGCGGACGCCCGCCTGACGGAGCGCGAGCAGCAGCGCGCCGCGCGCCTCGATGGCGCCGCTGGGTTGATCCATCCTCAGCCCAGAACTTCGGCTAGCCTCGTCATGGTCGGCTCGTCCGTCATGTCGAGGCGCAGCGGGGTCACGGAGATTTTCTTCGCGGCCAGCGCCTCGAGATCCGTGCCCGCGCCCGGCGTATAGGGGCCGCGCTGGAAGGCGATCCAGTAATAGGGCACGCCGCGCCCGTCGTGCCGCGCATCGATGTCGAGCAATTCGGCCGAGCGCACGCCCTGGCAGGTGACCGCGACGCCGGCAACCTCTTCCGGGTTGCAATCGGGGAAATTGAGATTGACCAGCACGCCCGGCGGCATGCCCTCGGCGATGAGCTTCTTCAACAGCGCGGGCGCATGCGTCTCCGCGGTTTCCCAGATCGGATTGAAGCGCCCGACCGCCGGGCCATAGGCCTGCGACAGTGCGAAGGAGGGAATGCCGAGGATCGTGCCCTCGATCGCGCCGGCGACCGTGCCCGAATACGTCACGTCCTCGGCGACGTTCTGCCCACGATTGACGCCGGACAGGACGATGTCGGGGCGCTTGTCCTTGAGGATGTTGCGCACGCCCATGATGACGCAATCGGTCGGCGTGCCGCGCACGGCGAAACGCCGCTCGCTGATCTGGCGCAGGCGCAGCGGATCCGAGAGCGACATGGAATGGGCGACGCCGGACTGGTCGGTTTCGGGGGCGACGGTGAAGACGTCATCCGACAATTGCGCCGCGATCCGCTCGAGAACCTCGAGGCCGGGGCCATGGATGCCGTCGTCGTTTGTGATCAGAATTCGCATGGGCAGCCTTGTACGCGATTCTCGCGACGGCGGCACGACGCGGCAAAGGTGGCGCCCTGTGCGCTGACGACATATGTAGGCAGCTGTAGCATTGCGGGCAGGCGATCCTGGCGGCCCCGGATTGCAGGGAACCGCAACGACTTGGCCTCCTATCTCGACAATTTTCCGCTGCAGAGGGTCAGCGCGCCGGCCCGCTTTGCGGCCACGCTTGCGATCTGGCTGGCGGCGCTGGCCTCGCGCTTCGCGGCGGACGATCTCCTGCCGCCGGGCTTTCCCTTCCTGACCTTCTTTCCCGCCGTCATGATCGCGACCTTCGTGATCGGCACAGCCTCCGGCATAATTGTCGCCGTCCTGAGCTTCCTGAGTTCCTGGTACATCTTCCTGCCGCCCCGCTACACGTTCTACCTCACGCCAGAGACCGCAACCGCGCTCGCCTTCTTCATTCTGGTCACGGGAATCGACATCCTCATCATCGACCTCCTGCAGAAGGCGCAGCGCTCGCTGCGCGCATCGCGGCAGGAGGCGATCGACCTCGCCCAGCAACGCGACATCCTGTTTCAGGACCTGCAACATCGCGTCGGCAACAATCTCGCGATGATCGCGGCCATGCTGAACTTCCAGGCCCGGTCCGAGCAATCCGAACAGGCGAGACGCTCGCTGCAATCGGCGGCGGAGCGGATGCGCACGATCGGCGAGATCAACCGGATCTTCTACAGCCCGGACCGGGTCGAGCAGGAGCTCAACAGCGACTTCATCGAACGCCTTTCGCGCGCATGCCTGTCGGCCAATGGCGCGGACGAGCGCATCGAGATCGCCTCTGACGTCACGCCGATCAGCGTGGACCAGACGGCCTTCCTCTCGATCGCGCTCACCTTGTTTGAAAGCATCAGCAACGCCGTCGAGCACGGCTATGCCGATGGCGCGCCAGGCGTCATTCGCGTGGAGGGACGGCGCGAGGCGGACCTCTACAGGCTGCGCATCATCGACGACGCCGGCCGCCTGCCCGACAATTTCGACCTGTCGAAAGCGCGCAGCGTGGGCCTGACGGTCATCAAGTCCTTCGCGGCCAAGCTCGGCGGCAGCTACGCGCTGAAACGCAGCCCGGAAGGCACGGTGGCGGAGTTTTCGTTCGCGCAGGGCATCGACGGCGCGGCGGCTATTCCTGCGGAGTGATACGCTCCAGCCCGCCCATGTAGCCGCGCAGCACCGAGGGCACAGTCACCGAGCCGTCCTCGTTCTGGTAGTTCTCGAGCACCGCCACCAGCGCGCGGCCGACCGCCACGCCCGAGCCGTTGAGCGTGGCGACGAAGCGCGGGCCTTTTGCATCCGCGGGGCGATAGCGCGCGTTCATGCGGCGGGCCTGGAAATCGCCGCAGACCGAGCAGGAGGAAATCTCGCGATACTTGCCCTGCCCCGGCAGCCAGACTTCGAGGTCGTAGGTCTTCTGGCTCGCAAAGCCCATGTCGCCGGTGCAGAGCACGACCTTGCGGTAGGGAAGCTCCAGCGCCTGCAGGATGGCCTCGGCGCAGCCAGTCATGCGCTCGTGTTCCTCCAGCGCCTGCTCGGGCGTGGTGATGGAGACGAGCTCGACCTTGTAGAACTGGTGCTGGCGGATCATGCCGCGCGTGTCCCGGCCCGCCGCCCCGGCTTCTGCGCGGAAGCAATAGGTGCCGGCGGTGAGTCGCATAGGGAGTTTGGACTCGTCGATGATGTTTTCACGCACGAGGTTGGTGAGCGGGACTTCGGCAGTCGGCACCAGCCACCATTCCGACGCCTGCTCTTCCGCCTGCGCCGCGCCCGCCTGCCGGCCCGCAGTCACGGAAAACTGGTCGTCGCGAAACTTCGGCAGCTGCGCTGTCCCGAACATCGCATCATCTCGCACCAGCAGCGGCGGGGCAACTTCGCTATAGCCGTGCTTGTCGGTGTGCGTGTCGAGCATGAACTGCGCGAGGGCGCGTTCGAGGCGGGCGAGCTTGCCCTTCAGCACGACGAAGCGCGCGCCGGAAATCTTCGAGGCGCTTTCGAAATCCATCAGGCCGAGTTGTTCGCCGATGTCGAAATGCTCCTTCGGCGTGAAGGCGTAAGACTTCGGCTTGCCCCACTTCAGCACTTCGACATTGTCGTCCTCGTCCTTGCCTTCGGGCACGATGTCGAGCGGTGAGTTCGGGATTTCAGAGAGCGCCTTGGTGAGCGCTTCATTCGCCTCGCGCTCGGCCTGCTCCATCGCGGGCCAGTGTTCTTTCAGGCTCGCGACTTCCGCCTTCAGCGCTTCGGCCTTGGCCGCGTCCTTCTCGCGCATGGCGAGGCCGATTTCCTTGGAGGCCGCGTTGCGGCGCTCCTGCGCTGTCTGGAGTTTGGCGATGGCCGCGCGCCTGTTGTCGTCGAGCGCGAGCAGCGTCGCCGACAGCGGCTCCAGCCCGCGGCGCCTGCGCGCAGTGTCGAAGGCTTCGGGATTGTCGCGGATGGCCTTGATGTCGAACATCTGAAATCTCGGGAGCGTCCCCTTCTCCCATGAAATGGGAGAAGGTGGCCCTCGCCTCGGCGAGGGTCGGATGAGGGCGATGCGGCGCTCGGGATGTGGAGAGGCCCTCATCCGCCACGCTTCGCGTGGCACCTTCTCCCGCAAGCGGGAGAAGGGGTCAACTGCCCTCAATCCGCCTTTTCGGCGGCTTCCTGCGCCCGCTTCTTCTCGATCATCCCGACCGAGATGATCGAGGCTTCGTAGAGAAGCACGCCGGGGATGGCGAGGGCGAGCTGGCTGAAGACGTCCGGCGGGGTGAGCACCGCCGCGACCACGAAGACGATCACGATGGCGTAGCGGCGGTTGTTCTTGAGGAAGGCGCTGTCGATGATGCCGACCCGCCCCAGCAGCGTGAGGACCACCGGCAACTGGAAGACGATGCCGAAGGCGAAGATCAAAGTCATCACCAGGCCGAGATATTCCGACACGCGCGGCAGCAGTTCGATCTGCGCCTTGCCCGGCTCGTTGGCCTGCTGCATGCCGATGAAGAAATGCAGCAGGTTCGGCATGACGACGAAGAAGACGAGCAGCGCGCCGGCCAGGAAGAACACCGGCGTGGCGTAGAGATAGGGCTTGAAGGCGTCGCGCTCGTTCTTGTAGAGGCCCGGCGCCACGAAGGCGTAGAGCTGCGAAAAGACGACCGGCGTCGAGAGAAACGCGGCGGCGAACATGGCCACCTTGATCTGCGTGAAGAAGAATTCCTGCGGCGCCGTGTAGATCAGCTTCGCCTCCGGGCCAGCGGCGTGCTGATAGGGCATGACCAGGATGTTGTAGATGTTCTTCGCGAAGAAGAAGCAGACGATGAACATCACTAGAAAGGCGAGCAGCGCCCTGATGAGGCGCGAGCGCAGCTCGATCAGATGCTCCATCAGCGGCGCGCGCGTGGCGTCGATGTCGGCCTGGCTCATGCGCGCTTTTCCGCGAGCTTCTCAGGTTCTTCGGCGACGATGGCCAGGGGCTCGCCCGTCAGTTTCGAATCATGCGCGGCGATCTTCGCCTCCAGCGGATCGGGCGGAGCAATGGCCGGCGCATCGGCGAAGGCCGCCTCGACGGCCAGCTTCTCGGGCGGCGGGGCGATTTCCTCGATCTCGAGGCTGTGAATTTCCGGCGCGGGCGCGGGCTCTGCGGGCAGCGCGGCGCCCGGCGTCACGTCGCCCTCGACGGCCGAGACGATCTGCTCCTTCACGTCGCGGATCGGATCGAAGGCCACGTCGACCTTCGCGGCGTCGGCGACACCCTGCATTTCCTTCTTGAGATTCTCGACGTCGGCCTCGCGCATGGCCTCCATGAACTCTGTCTCTTATACACATCTCC
>CAMFKC010000115.1 GCA_945956975.1 uncultured Methylocystaceae bacterium
GATCAGTACCGGGCGTTCACACCGCCGCCGGGCTTTGCGTGAGCGGGGCTTCTAGCGGCCTGCCATCCCGGACGGCCGCAGGTCGATCCGGGACCCAGCATTCGCGCTATGGCATCTGGGTCCCTGCTCTTGGCTTCGCTTTGGTCGGGATGACGGCGCGCTACAGTTCCTGACCGTCAGCGACGGCTCAAACCGGCTTCTCGCCCGGCCGGTCGTCCTTCGTGTAGCCCGTGCCGAAAGCCGTATCCCAATAGGGGCAGCTCACGCCGTAGCCGCGGTCGGGGTCGCGGAAGTGATGCAGCAGATGCGCGCGGCGCAGCATCTGCTCGACCTTCGTCCGCGGCGCGCGGTGATGGATGTGGAAATGGATCTCGTCGTAGAGCACGTAGCCGACGAGAAAACCCGCCGTCACCGTCCACGACAGCGGCGCGGGAAAGAGCGCGGCGATCACGACATAGGCCAGCGCCATCAGCGGCAGGCTCATCAGCGGCGGCATGACGAGGCGCAGCGGGTCGCTCGGGTGCACGTGGTGCACGCCGTGCAGCAGGAAGTGGATGCGCTCGCCGATCTTGCCCGGGAATTCCGTGTGGAAGAGCCAGCGGTGGAAGACGTACTCGCTCAGCGTCCAGGCGAGATAGCCGAACACCAGCGAGGCCGCCGTCAGCCACACCGGCTGCGCCATCGCGCCCTTCCAGCCGAGCCAAGCGGCCAGCGGCAGGTAGAACAGCGGGAACCACCACGGCACGCGCGACAGCTTATCTAATATGACGTTGTCGAAGATGCGCGGCGAGGCGGCGAGCAGCTCGGCCTTGCTCATGCCCGCCGTCGACATGTGCGCGTAGGGATCGCGCGCGCCGTCCCGTATTGCGTCGCTCATCGCGCCCTCACTCCGCCGGCGTCATCGGCGCCGCTGCTTCATGCGCGAAATTTTCCGTGCGCGAATGCAGCGAGTAGCGCGGGTTGAAGATGAAATCGAGGAACAGCTTAAGCCACGATTTGTGCGCGTGCAGGTCGTCGTAGAATTCCGGCGCCATCGCCTTCAGCTTCGGCAGCAGCGTCCAGGGAATTTCCTGAAAGTCGTGATGCTCGTTGTGGTAGCCGATGTTGAGCGCGAAGAAGTTCAGCGGGCCGTAGTAGTCGAACGTGCCCTGACCCGGCCAGGCCGCGTAATGTTCCTGGATCCAGCGCGCGCCGAGCGGATGCAGGCCGACCGAGAACCAGAACGAGGCGAGCAGGTAGAACAGCGCGTTGCCGCCGAGGAAGTACCAGACGGCGGCGTCGAAGACGGCGATGACGGCGAAGTTGATGTAGGTCCACTGGCCCCAGATCGGCACTGTGCCCTTGAGGCGGTAGATGCGTGTGAGCTGCATCACCGGGAAGAAGAACAGCCACAGCGCCTTGCGCCACCATACGTTGCCGACCATCCGCGCTTCCCAATCGCTCGGCACGTCGGCGTCGTAATCGTAGCTCGACAGATGCGAATGGTGTTTCACGTGATAGCAGCGGAAGCCCATCGCGGTCGGAAAGGCGTTCGGCAGGTCGGCCAGGATCGCGTTCCACTTGTTCAGCGTCGGGCTCTCGAACACCGCATTGTGGATGGAATCGTGGATGATCACGAACATCGCGTGATTGGCGAAGGCGCCGACGCAATAGGCCAGGATCAGCGTCGCCCACCAGTAGCTCATGCCGAGATGGCCCATCCACGCGGCGATCGCGACCTGCAGGGCGAAGATGCCCGCGGTCAGGTAGAAAGTGCGGATGTCGCGCACCATCAGGCTGGCGACTTCAGGGTGCGCCGCCAGGATCGCCTTGCGGCGCTCTACGTGCGATCTGTCGACGCCCAGCGACGTGACGGGAACGGTCATGTTCATATCGGTCTTCCCGGCCTCATCCCGCCCGCGCAGTCTCGGGCGCGCCGTCGAGGCGTTTTTCGTAGATACGATGGATCTTGTCGATCTTGGCGCCGCTCATCTCGATCGGCTTGCGCATGCCCGCGTTATCTTCCAGAACCCAACCGAATTCTACATGATCTAGCGCAATTTTTCGGCTGCGGAGGCGCAGTTCCTCGATCATCGTGAGGATGACGATGCCGCCGCGTGCGCTTCTATGTAGGGCCTGGCTCATGCCGAACAATGCGAGGCGGCCGGTTTTGTAGGCGCCCTTGCGGACTCGGCCGATCACCTTGGGCAGGCCGAGCGGGAAAAGTCGCCCCCCGAGATCGGCGGTCGCCTCGTGCAGGTTCGGCACGACGATACCGAAGGCGACGGCCTCGCCGTCGAGTTCCGTCACGAAGCCCCAGTCCTCCGTCATCAGGAACTTGAGACTGTCGGCCATCGACTTGAACTCGTCCCGCGTGATCGGCACATAGCCCCAGTTCCCGGCCCATGCGTCGTTGAACAGCCGCGTCATCAGGTCGACCTCGGAGGCAAGGTCGTTCATGCGCAGCGGCCTAAATTTCAGGCGCTCCCGCCATTCCGGGCGGTTGAGCAGAATGGGTTCGGCCGCGCGGTCGGTGGCTGTCAGTTCGTAGCCGTAGGAAATCAGGTCGCGCGCCTTGGCGTAGCCCAGCGCCTCCACGTGGCGGCTGAGATAGGGCGGGTGCCAGGGCATGAAGACCATGGGAACGGCGTCGAAGCCCTGGATCAGCATGCCGCATTCGGCGTTGATCGAAGGCGAGAAGGGCCCATTGATCGTGCTGGCGCCCTGCGTCTTCAGCCAGGCCTCGGCGGCCGTCAGCAGAGCTGCGACCACGTCGCGATCGTCGATGGCGTCGAGTGCGCCGAACTGGAAGGGCGAGGCCTGGTTGGGCTTCAGTTCGGTATAGACCTGCGCCTCGATCCGCCCGACCGTGTCGCCGTCGCGTTTTGCCAGAAACGCCTGGGAGCGCACCAGTTTGTAGTGCGGATTGAGCATGTGCGCGTACATCGTCCAGCGTTCGGCGTCGAGCGAAGGCGAAAATCCCTTCTGGCCCCGGTAGAGGAGGCGCGGGACGCGGCAGAATTCCATGAAGGAGCGCAGGCCCGAGACCGGAACGATCTCGACGGCGCTGGGGCGTGCAGGGGCCTCGGACATTGCGCCGCAATAACACGAGCGGCCGCACAGGCCAAACGCGGACGGCGGCTTTGGAAGGCGTTTAAGAAAAGGGGGCCGCCGTCATCTTGCTGCAATGGCGGCGCGCGATGGTGGCAGCGGTCGGGTTAGGCGCTCGTTTCAGAGCGCCACGGCAGGCTGCTCGCCGGGCAGCACAAGGCCGCGTGGCGGCTCTACCATCGGCCGGTCGGCGATCAACTGCACGACCTGCCGGATTTCGTCCTCGGTGTGGCTGGCCGAGATGAAGAAGCGCAGCCGGGGCTTGTCCTTTGGCACCCCCACCTGCACCACGGGCGGCACATAGACGCCATGGTCGAGCAGATGCTGGGACACCGCCATGGTTTCCCAGACCGAGTTGAACAGGATCGGGATGACGGCCCGGCCGATCGCCGGCCCGGTGTCGAGCCCGGCGGCCTGCGCGGTGTCGCGGAGGAATTCGGCGTTGTGCGACAGCTTGGCGATGCGCCAGGATTCGGTCTGCATCAGCTCGAGCGCCTTTGCGGCGGCCGCGGTGATGACCGGCGACAGGCCAACCGAATAGACGAAGCCGGGCAGTGTAAATTTGAACCAGTCGATCAGCACCCGGCTGCCCGCGACGAAGCCGCCGCAGGAGGCAAAGCTCTTGGAGAGCGTTCCGATGATGAGGTCGACGCGCTTCGGGTCCACGCCGCAATATTCGCAAAGGCCCGCGCCGCGTTCGCCGAGGACGCCGATCGAATGGGCCTCGTCGACCAGCAGCCAGGCGCCGTGCTTCTCCTTGAGGTCGCAGATGCGGGCCAGATCGACCGTGTCGCCATCCATCGAATAGAGGCTTTCTACCACGATCAGCGCGTTGCGGTATTTCTCGCGGTGTTCGGTCAGCAATTCCTCGAGATGGTCGAGGTCGTTGTGGCGAAAGACGATCTTGTCGGCGTCCGATGTCCGCGCGCCGGTCGCCACGCTGTTGTGGGACAATTCGTCAAGGAAGATCGCGTCGCGCTTGGCCATCAGATGCGTGATGACCGTCAGATTGGTCAGATAGCCGGAAACCAGCGCAAGCGTCGCCTCGGCGCCGAGGAATTTTGCGAGGTCGTCCTCGAACTTCTGGTGGGTCGAACGCTCGCCGCCGACGAGCCTCGAGGCCAGAGCGCCGACGCCGAGCGTGTCGATCGCCTCGTGGGCGGCGGCCTTCACCTCCGGGTGATCGGCCAGGCCGAGATAATCGTAGTTCGCGAAAGAGACGAAGTGGCCGTTGCCCCGCGCCTGGATCTCCGCCTTGAGCGTGTCCGTGGGCGCGAAAAAGGGATTGCCGTGTTCTTCGAGGATTGCGCTGCCAGCCAGGCGATAACGCCTGTAAGCATACTCGGTCAGGCTTTTGTGCTTCTTCGCCACGCAGAGACGTTCCGGTTGCGGGACGAACCGCCCCTCGTAGCGCCGGCGCGCTTCGATGAGCCGCGGTCCGACGAAGACCCTTACCACCATCGCCCGGGCTCGCGCCAGTAGCGGGCGGGGCGGCGCAATTGTTGTCAGCTAAACCATTGCCGGGTCCGCCGTCAAATTCCAGCGGTTCTGCGCCGCCGCGAAGGGCTTGAATGGGCCTGCGGATCGCCCATATTCTTCCTCGAGCGGCGCGCCTGCCGGGCGCCGCGAGAGGCGCCTGAGGGGCTTCCATTATGTCGCGTACGCCTACCCTGAATTCCCCGTTCCTGCTGGGGTTCGAGACAATCGAGCGGGCGCTGGACCGGGTGACCCGGACCGCCAGCGACGGTTACCCGCCGTACAACATCGAACGCCTGACGCGCACGGAAAGCGAGCCGGACCGCCTGCGAATCACGCTGGCGGTGGCGGGATTCACCCGCGATCAGCTCGAGATCACGCTGGAGGAAAATCAGCTGGTTATCCGCGGACGTCAGCAGGACGACCGCGAGCGCACCTATCTGCATCGCGGCATCGCCGCCCGGCAGTTCCAGCGCGCGTTCCTGCTTGCCGAGGGCATGCAGGTGCTGAGCGCAGACCTGGCGAACGGACTGCTTTCGGTGGATCTGGTCCGGCCCGAGCCGGAACGAATCATCCGGAAGATCGATATCTCCACACGCGACTGAGTTCGGTGTGGAGGACAGCGGGCCCGCTGGGCCGCAAGGAGAGTAGAATGACCCATACGCCCTTTACCCCCGAACAATTCGCCAAGCTCGGCGCGGGCCAGGTGGCCTATGTGCGCGAGATGACTTCGGACGACGTCAAGCGGCTGTTTCCGCAGGCGCCCGAGGTCGATGACGGACTGAAGCTGTTCGCCCTCCTCTCGGCGGAAGGCGCGCCGATCGTGCTGGCCGATTCCCGCGACACCGCGATCGCCAGCGCGTGGGAGAACCAGCTCCAGACGGTGAGCGTGCACTAGCCGCGTCCGAACGTCTCCCGAGCCGACCAACTCTGTCGTGGACTGCGAGCCTGCGGGCTCGCTTTCCTCACCCGCCGAACAGCTTCTCGAGGAAATTCTTTTCGCGCGGACCGCCATCTCGGGCGGCCGACCGTTCGCCGACGTCTTCCGGCGGCAGCAGGTCGTCGTCGGTGCGCGGCCTTGCGCTTCGGCCGAGTTGGACGGGTTGGCCGGACGCACGCGGCGCTGACGCCACAGGCGAGGCGCCCGGCGCCGCGGATGGGCCCGCGGGGTCCGGCCCGCGCGAGACCGGGATGGAGGCAGGCGGCGGCGGCAGGTTCACCGGTCGCCATGCCCCGCCCGGCAGGGACGCTGCCGGCTGTCCCTTGAGCGCGCTGCGCATGTACTTGCTCCACACGTCCACCGGCAGGTTGCCGCCCGAGGCATGCTTGGTCGGCGATGAATCGTCGTTGCCGAGCCAGACGCCGGTGACGAGCGCGCTCGTGTAGCCGACGAACCAGGCATCGCGGAAATCCTGGCTGGTGCCGGTCTTGCCGGCCGCCTGCCAGCCCGGCAAGGCCGCTTTCTTCGCCGTGCCGGTCTGGAGGGTTTCCTCCATCATCGTGTTCATCATCGCCACATATTGCGGCTCGATCAGACGCCCGTTCGACGAGCCGCGCCGCTGGTAGAGGAGCTTGCCGTCCGCTGTGCGCACGCGCGTGATGATGTGCGGCTGCACGCCGATTCCGCCGTTGGCGAAGGGCGCATAGGCCGTCACCAATTCCAGCGGCGTCACCTCGCTCGTGCCCAGCGCGATGGAGGCGTTGGGCTGCAATTCCGACTGGATGCCCAGCCGGTGGGCGGTCGAAACCACCGACTTCGGGCCCACCTCGAGGCCGAGCCGGACGGCGACCGTGTTCAGCGAGAGCGCGAGCGCATTGGTGAGCGTGACCGGCCCGAAATATTCGCGGCTGTAGTTCTCGGGCCGCCAGCCCTTCACGTTGATCGGCGCATCGTCGCGCACGGTTTCCGGCGTCAGTCCGCGTTCGAGCGCTGTCAGATAGACGAAGGGCTTGAAAGCGGAGCCCGGCTGCCGCTTGGCGGCGACCGCGCGATTGAACTGGCTTTCGGCATAATTGCGCCCGCCGACCAGAGCGCGGATTGCGCCATTCGGGTCCATCGAGACGAGGGCGCCCTGGCTGACGCCGAATTTTCCGCCTTTCTTGTCGAGTTCTTCAGTCAGCGCCTGTTCGGCCGCCTTTTGCATGTCGCCCTACAGAGTGGTGGTGACGACGAGGTCCTCGTCGATCGCGCCGACCGTGTCGCTCAGCGCGTCCATGACGTAATCGGCGGCGTAATTGATCGACCCGCCGCCGCCATCGCGCTGCGCGGTGGCGGGCCGCGCCAGCGCGACTTTCGCCATGGCCTCGGTGATATGGCCTTCCTGCGCCATGGCCGTGATGACCTGCGCGGCGCGGTCCGCCGCACCTTCCGGGTTGCGGTTCGGAGCGAGCCGCGTCGGCGCCTTCATCAGCCCCGCCAGCACGGCCGCTTCGCCCAGCGTCGCCTGCCGCGCGCTATGGCCGAAATACCGCTGGCTCGCCGCCTCGACTCCATAGGCGCCGGAGCCGAAGTAGACGCGGT
>CAMFKC010000116.1 GCA_945956975.1 uncultured Methylocystaceae bacterium
AGATCCCGCCGCGCCTCGAAGCGCATCGGCTGATCGAGGAATTCATGATCGCGGCCAATGTCGCGGCGGCCGAGACGCTGGAGGAGAAGCGCCAGCATCTCATCTATCGCGCGCATGACGAGCCGAGCGTCGAGAAACTGAATGCGCTCTCGGAATTTCTCGCCACCATCGGCGTGCGTCTCGCCAAGGGCCAGACGATGCGCGCGAAGCAGTTCAACGACATTCTCGCCCGCGTGCGTGAAACCGAGCACGAGCATGTCGTCAACGAAGTCGTGCTGCGCAGCCAGGCGCAGGCCGAATATACCGCGCAGAACTACGGGCATTTCGGCCTCAACCTCCGCCGCTACGCGCATTTCACCTCGCCGATCCGCCGCTACGCCGATCTGATCGTGCATCGCGCGCTGGTGCGCGCCCTGCATCTGGGCCCCGGCGCCCTGCCCGACACGCCGCTCGATGAACTCGCCGAGATCGCCGCGCGTATTTCCGCCGCCGAGCGCCGCGCCATGACGGCGGAGCGCGAGACGATCGACCGCCTCATCGCGGGCTTCCTCGCCGGCCAGGTCGGCGCGAATTTCGCCGGCAAGATTTCCGGCGTCACGCGCTCCGGCCTGTTCGTGAAGCTCGCCGATACCGGCGCCGACGGCTTCATCCCCGCCTCCACCATCGGCGACGAATATTTCCGCCACGACGAGGCGCATGCCGCGCTGATCGGCACGCGGACGGGCGCCGCCTATCGCCTCGGCGACAGCGTCGACGTGCGCCTGCTGGAAGTTGCGCCCATGGCGGGCGCGCTCCGGTTTGAAATCCTCAGCGAGGGGCGCAATCTGCGTGGCGCGGGATTGCGGAGCCGGAAGGTCAAAGCGGCCCGCGACAACAAGTCGTCTTCCCGAAAAGCCGCCAAGGGCTACAAGGGGCGCAGGAAATGACCGAGGTCCGAGACATGAACGCGCCCGCCGCCATCATCGCCGCCAAGCCTGCCGATCGCGACGTCTGGCTCGCGATGCGCCGCGGCTTCATGTGCCGCTGCCCCGCCTGCGGCGAAGGCAAGCTCTACGCCGGCTACCTGAAGGTCGCGGAAGCCTGCGACGTCTGCGGCACGGAACTGCATCACCATCGAGCCGACGACGCGCCGCCCTATTTCACCATCTTCATCGTCGGCCACGCGGTCGTCGCCGCCCTGCTCGCCTTCGACGAGGTCTGGCCCGATGCGCCGTACTGGCTGCACGCCGTGCTGTGGTCCGCCTTCATCATCGCCTCCTCGCTGTGGCTGCTGCCGCTCGTGAAGGGTGCTCTGGTAGGCTACCAGTGGGCTCTGCGCATGCACGGTTTCGGGGGCGCGGAAGACACGGTATGAGCCTCAGCTCACCTTGTACTGTAGCTTGTCCAGCTTCGGCCGCCACACGCCGAACAGCACGTTGAAGACCGCCAGCGTCAGCACCAGCGCGATGGCGTTCGACTCGCTGCCGAGTTCGGCGAGCGCGCTCTTGTCGGCATGGCCAGCCGCGATCTGCATGGCGATCTCTGCGCCGTCGCGCGCCTTGGACTGAACCACCATCAGCGTCGCCTCGAACACGCCGATCGTCGTGATCGCCTTGGCCCAGACCCATCCCTTGTGGCGGTAGGGCGCGTGGGCAAGCATGGAAACGAAGCCCGAGACGAGCACGATGCCGAGAGACGGCACGAGGATGTAGTCGCACAAGGCGCGGATCGCCTGGCGCGTGGTCGCGTAATCCTGCGCGGTGGCGTGCGGCCCCCAGTTCAGCAGCACGAGATCGCCCGCCAGCGCGCCGATCATGCCGCAGGCCGACAGCGTATGCAGAAACTTGACCGCCTTGCGCATGAGCCTCCCCGCGCGCTTGTCCTGCCATCAAACTAGCGTAGCGCGGCGATTTGCAAATGGGCCCGTTGCCGCCAGCGCGTTGGCGCGGGCGCGCCGATCCCCTAGATTGTCGGAAGAGATTGGCCAACGAAAGCAACCGATGAGCAACGATTCAGCGCCGCAAGTCGTCAAGCGGCCTCAGGACGCGCCGCAGGCGTCCCAAACTTCGCCGCAGGCCTCAAAAGAGCATGACAACGCGAAGTTCATGACTGCGCACGACCGCGAGCGCAAATGGCCGAACGTGCGTCCCAAGCTCGCCGCCACCCTGATCCTGCTCGACAATTCCGGCCCCGTGCCGAAGGTGCTGATGGGCAAGCGGCACGCGGGCCACAAGTTCATGGCGGGCAAGTTCGTCTTTCCCGGCGGCAGAATCGAGGCGTCGGACCGCAAGGTGCAGGCGCTGGCTCCCCTGCCTGATATCGTCGAGGAAAAGCTCGGCAAGCGCCGCCTGAAACCGTCGAAGACGACCGGCCGCGCGCTGGCGCTCGCCGCCATTCGCGAAACCTTCGAAGAAACCGGCCTCGTGCTGGGCAAACCCGGCAAGCTGGAAAACCCGCCTCCCGGCGACTGGACCGATTACGCGAGCCACGGCTTCGCGCCCGACTTGTCAGAGGTGCGCTTCATTGCCCGCGCCATCACCCCGCCCAAGCGCCCCAAGCGCTTCGACACGACCTTCCTCTGCCTCGACGCCAAATGCATCGCCCATCGCATCGATGGCGTGGTGACGGCCGATACCGAACTGGTCGAACTCGTCTGGGTGCCGCTGAAAGAGGCCCAGCAACTCGACCTGCCGCACATCACCTCGGTCGTGCTGAAGGAGTTGGAAGGCCGCATCGCCGACGGCATGAAGCACGAGCACCCGACGCCGTTCTATTACGAGAAGCAGCGGGTGTGGTTCCGCGAGGAGCTGTAGTCCCCTTCCGTCATTGCGAGGAACGCAGTGACGAAGCAATCCAGATCCACGACCCGGGTCTGGATTGCTTCGCTCGGCTCGCCATGACGGCGGAAAAGCACTAACCACACCCCCATGCCCCGCATCTTCCCCCTCCTCGCGGCCATAGCGGCCATCTCCATCGTCGGCGTCGGCCTGTCGATGACGATCCCGCTCATCGCCGTGCGCATGGAGGCGGCGGGCTATAGCGCGAGCGCTAACGGCTGGGGCGTGGCCATGTCGGGCGTGGCGACGATCATCGTCTCGCCTTTGATTCCCATGCTCGTGCGCCAGCTCGGCGTGCGGCGCCTGATGCTGCTCGCCCTCGCGCTGGCGCTCGCCAGCCTGTCGGGGCTCGCTTTCGTCGACAACGTGATCTGGTGGTTCCCGATCCGCTTCCTGCTCGGCGCCTCGCTCACGCTCTTCTTCGTCGTCAGCGAATACGCCATCAACGCGCTCGCGCCGCAGGACAGGCGCGGCCTGTGGATCGGCGTCTATTCCACCTCGCTCTATCTCGGCTTCGCGCTGGGACCGGCGATCATCGGCCTCGTCGGCACGGACGGCCGCATCGGCTTTTACTGCGCCATGGCGCTTTTTGTTCTCGGCGGCGCGCCGATCATCGCGGCCGGCAGGCAGATCCCGAGCTTCAGCGATCACGCCAAGAGCCCGCCCTGGGGCATGATCGCGCGCGCGCCGCTCATCATGCTCGCCTCGCTCCTGTTCGGCGCGCTCGAAACCGGCGCCATGGGCCTGCTGCCGGTCCACGCCTTGCGCAACGGCTATGACGCGGCGACCGGCGCGCTGTTCGTCTCCTTCGTCGCCTTCGGGAACGTCGCCTTCCAGTTGCCGCTCGGCCTCATGTCCGACCGCGTCGACCGGCTGAAGCTCATTCTCGTCATCGCAATCTTCGGCCTCGCGGGCGCGCTGCTCGCGACGGTGCTGACGCCGCACTATGCGCTGTTCTGCGCGCTTCTCTTCGTGTGGGGCGGCGTCGTCGGCGGCCTTTACATGGTCGGCCTCGCCATGCTCGGCGCGCGCTACACCGGCGCCGATCTGGCGTCGGCCAATTCCGCCTACGTCATGCTCTACGCCACCGGCATGATGATCGGCCCGCCGATGCTCGGCGCCACGCTCGACGCCTCGCCCGCGCATGGCCTGTTCGGCGGCGTGGCCGCCTTGTTCGCGGTCTATCTGGCGATCTACGCGGCGACGGCGAAACGGCCAGCCAGCGCGTAGTCGCCGCCTATTCGCTGCGGGCCATCCCCGCTGTCAGCACCGCATCGATGTCCGCCGCCTCGGGCGCGCTGCCCTGGCTGCCGCGCTTCGTGCAGGCCAGCGCCGCCGCGACGCTGGCGCGCTGCATAGCCGCAGGCAAATCGCGGCCACGATCAAGCGCTGCGGCCAGCACGCCGACATAGCAATCGCCCGCAGCCGTGGTGTCGATCGCCGTCACGCGATGCGCAGGCACGCGATGCACGACGCCGCCGACGCTGGCCTCGCTGCCGTCTTCTCCAAGCGTGCGCAGAACGCCGACGCCGAGCCTGGCAGCGAGCGACGCCGCTTCCGCCGCGGCGCCCACCTGCGCGGCCAGATACTCCGCTTCCTGCGCATTGGCGACGATCAGCCAGCATCGCCGCAGCACATGCAGCGGCACCTCGCCCGCGGGGGCGAGATTGAGAATCACCCGCGCGCCTGCGGCCGACGCGCGCTCGATCAGCCGCGCCGTCTCGCGCGAATCGCACTCCATCTGGAGAAGAACGATCGTCTTGTCGTCGAGAAACTCTTCCGGGACCTTGTCCTGCCGCGCCTTCAGATTGGCGCCCGGCGCGACCGCTATGACGTTCCGCCCTGCGGCGTCCGTCGAAATCGAGGCGACGCCGGTCGCCCCCGCAACCGCCTCCACGCCCCAGACATCGACGCCCGCCGATTCGAGCCCCGCCTGCGCGGGTCCGGCGAAGGCGTCGCGCCCGACCGCCCCATAAAGGGCGACTTCGGCGCCGTCCTTCGCGGCGGCGACCGCCTGGTTGGCGCCCTTGCCGCCCGGCTCCGTGCGCATTGCCCGCGCAAGCCGCGTCTCGCCCGGCGCAGGCAAAGTCTCCATGTCGAAGATCACGTCGAGATTGATCGAGCCGAAGACCAGAATCATGCGCCAGCTTCGCTTTTGCCCCGAACATTGACAATCGGCGCTTGATGGGTATTTTCCGCGCGAGCTTCCGGGCCGGGACGGATGGACCGTATTCCGGCTCTTTTCTGTTGGCGCGGGCTCCGCGTCGCCCGAACCATACGGAAAATCACAAAGGCCAAGGCCGCCACCAACAAGATCAAGCAGCTGTAGTCCGCCGACACACGCCACATCTACGTGACCAAGAAGAACGCCCGCACCAAGACCGACAAGCTGTCGTTCAAGAAGTACGACCCGGTCGCGCGCAAGCACGTCGAGTACAAGGAAACCAAGATCAAGTGAGCCTGCGGGCAGCTTGACCGGAACGAGGGCGCGGCAGCGCCCTTTTTCATTTGCAGACCTGATGGAGCCGCAAAAATGGGCGCCCCCGCAATAAGCATTGTCCCTGCGCGCAAGGCCGAGGATTACGTCGATGCGGTGCGCCTGTTCGGCGCCTATGCGGGCACGCTCGGGGTCGACCTGTCTTTCCAGAATTTCGAGGAAGAGCTGGAAAACATGCCCGGCGAATACGCGCCGCCCAAGGGCGAGTTGCTCCTGGCCCGCGCCGCCGACGGCGAGGCGATCGGCTGTGTGGCGCTGCGCCCGCTCGACATTCCCGGCTGCTGCGAGATGAAGCGCCTCTACGTCGTGCGCAAGGGCCGCCATCTCGGCGCCGGCAAGGGGTTGGTCGACGCCATCGTCAAGGCGGGCGTCGACAAGGGCTACACGGAAATGCGTCTCGACACCCTGCCCTCGATGGCCGCCGCGCTGGCGCTCTACGCCGAAGCCGGCTTCACGCAGATCGCGCCCTACTATAATTCGCCGATCCGTGGCGCGGTTTTCCTGTCGAAAAAGCTCGCCTGATCAGCCAGCAGTGCGCTTGAAGGCGGCGTCGATCGCTGCGAACCGCGCGTCCACCTCGTCCCGCATTTCGGGATGCGTGAACACGTAGAGGGCGTTCGTCCGGATCGCCTCCAGAACTTGCCGGGCGCCCGCGTCCGGATCGAGCCCGGCCTCGGCATTTCCAGCCAGTTGCTGCGCCAGCAGCGCCGCCTTGCCGCCGGGCGCAGGCTTGGCGCCTACGCCATACCGCTCCGGCCGGTTGCGCGCGCTGGCAGCGATCTGCGTGCGCACGAAGCCCGGGCAGATCACGCTCACCCCGATCCCCTCGCCCGCCAGATCCTTCGCCAGCCCCTCGGACATGCCGACGACGGCGTATTTCGTCGCGACATAGGGGCTGAAGCCGATATTGGCCTGCAGGCCCGCCATCGAGGCTGTGTTGACCATGTGCCCGGCCTGCCCATGCGCCCGCATTCCGGGCAGGAAGGCGGCGATACCGTGGACGACGCCCATCAGATTGACGTCGACCACCCAGCGCCAGGTCTCGGGCGCAATAGCGTCGATCCCGCTGCCGCCGGCAACGCCCGCATTGTTGCAGAGAATATGAACCGGGCCGTAGGCCTCGACCGTCGCGGCGGCCGCATGCGAAACGCTCTCCAAATCCGCGACGTCGCAGACGACCGAGCCGATTCGCGGCGCAAATTCAGCGAGTTGTGCGACCGCCGCATCCAGCGCGCCGGCCTCGATGTCCGCCAGCATGACGTTCATGCCTTCCGCGGCAAAGACGCGCGCGAGCGCCAGGCCGATGCCGCTGGCGGCGCCGGTGACGAAGGCTGTCCGGCCGGCGAAATCGCGCATGGACGCCTCGAATGGAAGGAAACGGCCGCCCAAAACGAAGGTGGCCGGTCGTCAACGGCATCGAGGAGGCCACTCCTACACCGTCAACGACCGGCCGACCCCACGGACCCAGGAGATGCGGCGGACCTGAGCACTCCGCAGGGTATTCAAAATGCCGAAACGAACCGTAACGCGAACTGACGCGACCTGCCCTTTTTGCGAAGCCTCCCAAGGCTCCGGTTTTGGGGTCTGACCCGCGCCGCCAGATGCAAACCAGCTCGGCAACACCACGTTACCCGCCCCCCGGCGAAATGCAATCGCTAGGCTTGTAATGCCAAAGGAAACCGATTGTTAAGGAAAATGAACGGGGTGAACGGGCGCCCGCGCACGCG
>CAMFKC010000117.1 GCA_945956975.1 uncultured Methylocystaceae bacterium
TATCGTCGGCAGCGTCAGATGTGTATAAGAGACAGATCCCGGCTACCGGCCGGAGATGGCGGGCTTTCGCGCGCCGCACGACGTCTGGGTGCACATCGCCGGCATCGACGTCATCCGCGTCGACGACAAGGATTTCTACGTTCTCGAGGACAATGCCCGCACGCCGTCCGGGGTCTCCTACATGCTGGAGAATCGCGAGGCGATGCTGCGGCTTTTTCCTGACCTTTTCGTCGAGCATCGCGTCGCGCCGGTCGACGATTATCCGGACCGGCTGCTGAGCACGTTGCGCTCGGTGGCGCCGCATTCCGCGCCGAACGAGCCAACCGTCGCCGTGCTGACCCCCGGGCAGTATAATTCGGCCTACTACGAGCATTCGTTTCTGGCCGACAAGCTCGGCGTCGAACTGGTCGAAGGTTCGGACCTGTTCGTCCAGAACAGCATCGTCTACATGCGCACCACGACCGGCCCGCAGCGGGTGGACGTGATCTATCGGCGCATCGACGACGAATTTCTCGATCCGCTCGCCTTCCGGCCGGATTCGATGCTGGGCGTTCCGGGCCTGCTGTCGGCCTACCAGGCCGGCAATGTCACGCTGGCCAATGCAGTGGGCACGGGCGTGTCGGACGACAAGGCGATCTACACCTACATGCCCGAGATCATCCGCTTCTATACGGGCGAGGAGCCGATCCTGAAGAACGTGCCGACCTGGCGCTGCCGCGAGGACGAAGCGCTTGCCTATGTGCTCGACCACCTGCCGGAACTCGTGGTGAAGGAAGTGAACGGCTCCGGCGGCTACGGCATGCTGGTCGGGCCGCACGCAAGCAAGAACGCCATCGAGGAGTTCCGCGCCAAGCTCAGGCACGATCCCTCCAATTTCATCGCGCAGCCGACGCTGTCGCTCTCGACATGCCCGGTGGCGGTCGAATCGGGCGTTGCGCCCCGGCACGTGGATCTCAGGCCCTTCGTGCTTTCCGGCGCGAACGGCATGGTGAGCCTGACGCCCGGCGGTCTGACGCGCGTGGCGATGAAGGAAGGGTCTCTGGTGGTGAATTCCAGCCAGGGTGGCGGCACGAAGGATACATGGGTGATCGACGATGCGTGAGGCGATGCCGACTGCCCGGAGGAATGGCTGATGCTCGCGCGCACCGCCGACAACCTGTACTGGTTCGCTCGCTACGTCGAACGGGCGGACCATGTCGCCCGGATCATCGAGGCGACGTCGCGGCTCGCCGCGCTGCCGCGCGCCTATGGCGGGGCCACCTCGGAATGGGAGAGCGCGCTGATCTCGTCCGGCGTGATCGAGCGCTTCACCGAGACGGGCATGGAGATCAACGAGGCCAACGCCATCGCGTTTCTCGTCGTCGACACGGAAAATCCTTCGTCCATCCATCGCTGCATGGAGGCCGCGCGCCGCAACGCGCGCGCCGTACGGACCGCGCTGACGCTGGAGACGTGGGAAGCCGTCAACGCCGCATGGCTCGAACTCGTGCGGTTCGAGCGCGAGCGCGCCAAGGGCAAGGGCCTCGACCGCGACGATCTCAACCGCTTCCTCGCCATCGTGAAAAAGATGGCGCTCGACGTCGACGGCTCGGCCTATCGTATGATGCTGCGCAACGAGGCCTTCTATTTCATGCGGCTCGGCCATTTCATGGAGCGCGCCGACAATACGGCGCGCCTGCTCGATGTGAAATATCACGTGCTGCTGCCCGAGACCGAAGCGGTCGGCGGCTCGCTCGACTATTTCCAATGGTCGGCCATCCTGCGCGCCGTTTCGGCGAACACGGCCTACCATTGGGTCTATCGCCAGAGCGTGAAGCCCTGGCTGGTGGCCGATCTGCTGATCCTGAAATCCGACATGCCGCGGTCCTTGATCGCTTGCTACGAGAACATCGTGCGGTGGCTCGATCTGCTGGCGCGCGACTACGGGCGGCAAGGCAAGGCGCAGCGCCACGCGCATGCGATTCTCGGCAAGCTCCAGGCAGCCGATCTCAAGTCGATCTTCCAGAGCGGCCTGCACGAATTCATCGAAGGCTTCATCGCCGACAACGATCGCCTCGATATTGTCATGGCGGAACAATATCTGGTTCACTGACCCATGCGCATTTCCGTTCGCCACGTCATCGTTCAGGAGTTCGCGCCGCCGGCGCGCTCCGTGATTCAATTGATGCGCCTGCGTCCGCGCCCCAGCGAGAGCCAGCATGTCATGTCTTGGTCGATCGAGGCCGATGTCGATTGCCAGGTGCGCGAGCAGCAGGACGCCTTCGGCAATTTCGTTCAGACGCTCGACGCCGACGGCCCGCTGCAAAAGCTTACCGTGACGGCGCGCGGCGAGATCGACACATTCGACACCGCCGGCGTGCTCCGCGGCGACTGGGAGCGATTCTCCACCGACGTTTATCTGCGCGACACGGACCTCACCGAGTGCGATCCCGACCTGCGCATGTTTGCGCGGGAGGCGATCAAAGGGTTCAAGACCGAACTCGACAAGCCGCATTTCCTGATGCGCGCCGTCGACGAAATCATGTCTTTCGAACCGGCCGAAAGCGCGCCGGCGTCTGCGATCGAAGCCTTCAAGGCGAAGAAAGGCTCGAGCGGCGAGATGGCGCATGTGTTCATCGCCGCCGCGCGCTCGGTCGGCCTGCCGGCGCGCTTCGTCAGCGGCTATCTCGCAAGCGAATCCGACGGCGCCGAAGCTGCAGCGGACACGAGCGACCTGCGCGGCTGGGCGGAGGCCTATGTCGAGGGTCTCGGCTGGATCGGCTTCGATCCGTCGATCTGCCTGTGCATGCACGACGGCCACGTCCGGCTGGCGGCTGCACTGGACTATCTCGGCGCGGCGCCGCTGCGTGTCTCGCCCCTGCTCACTGCCACGCGCGCGGTCGATGCGCGCGCCCGCATCGTCCAGGGGCAGTTCCAGCGGCAATCCTGATCCGCGCCGCCGCGCGTTGATTTTCGCGCGCGCCCCGCACATCGTGGCGTGATGGAAACGCCCACTTTTTCAAGAGCCGCAGCCGCGGCCCCGCACATCGACGCCGCCCGCGCCGGCAAGGCCGTGATGGCCGAAGGCGGCAACGCCGTCGAGGCCATGCTCGCCATGGCGGCGACCATCGCCGTCGTTTATCCCCACATGAACGGCATCGGCGGCGACGGGTTCTGGACGATCCGCGAACCCGGCGGCCGCGTGCGCGTGATCGAGGCCTGCGGCTATGCGGGCGCCAGGGCGACGATTGCGAGCTATCGCGACGCCGGCCACGACATCATTCCGCGACGCGGCCCGCTCGCCGCGCTCACGGTTCCCGGCGCCGTCGGCGGCTGGACGATGGCGCTAGAACTGGCGAAGAGCTACGGCGGGAAGATTCCTGCGCGCACGCTGCTGCACGACGCCGTCGAAAGGGCGCGCGGCTATGCGTAGTCGAAATCCGAGGCGCGCTACAAGCATCGCGAGCAGGAGGCGCTCTATGCGGCGCCGGGATTTGCGGAGCAATTCTTCGTCGACGGCAAGATCCCCGCGGCCGGAGAAGCGCGGCGCAACGAGAGGCTCGGCGATACGCTCGCCCATCTGGCGGACGCGGGCTTCGCGGATTTCTATCGCGGCGATGTCGCGCGCGAGATCGCGGCCGGTCTCGAGCGCATCGGTTCGCCGGTCGTGCGCGAGGATCTCGCCCGCTACCAGCCGGTCCTGCGCGATCCCCTCACGCTCGCCCTGCCCGGCCGGATTCAGGTCAACACGCCGCCGCCCACCGTCGGCCTGATCTCGCTGGTCACGCTCGGCCTGTTCGAGCGGCTGGGCGTCGCGCGTGCGGAGACGTTCGAGCATATCCACGGCCTGGTCGAGGCCTCCAAGCGCGCGCTGGCGCTGCGCGACGCCGCCTGCGTGGATTTCGACGCGAAACGGCCCGATCCCGCTTCGTTCCTGAATCCGAAATATCTGGACCGCGAGGCCGCGAAGATCGACATGAAGCGCGCGGCGCCCTGGCCGTTGCCGCCGGAAGAAGGCGATACGATCTGGATGGGCGCGATCGACGCAAACGGCCTCGCCGTCTCCTACATCCAGTCGCTGTTCTGGGAATATGGCTCGGGCTGCGTGCTGCCCTCGACGGGCATTCTCCTGCAGAACCGCGGCGTCTCCTTCTCGCTCGATGCGTCGCACCCCACTGCGCTCGCGCCCGGCAAGCGCACGACGCACACGCTGAATGCGCCGCTTGCCGTCTTCGACGACGGGCGCATCATGAGCTACGGCTCGATGGGCGGCGACGGGCAGCCGCAGTTCCAGGCGCAGATTTTTTCGCGCTACATGTTCTCGCGCGATGTGGCCGCGTCGATCGACGCCCCGCGCTTCCGTTTCGACAAGGCCTGGGGGGCGCCGCGCGCGACGCTGAAACTGGAGTCGCGGTTCGATCCGGACATCGTCGCAGGATTGGAGCGCGCCGGCCACGACATCGAGATGGCGGGCCTCCCCTACGGCGATTCCTTCGGCCATGCCGGAATGCTGGTGCGCCATCGCGACGGACGCGTCGAGGCGACCCATGATCCGCGCAGCGATGGCGGCGCGGAGGGGATTTAAGTTTCCCGAGCCTTCATCTTGAGGAGCGATTCGCAGCATCGCGTCTCGAAGGATAGGGATGCGGCCATGCTTCGAGACGCCTGCTGCGCAGGCTCCTCAGCATGAAGATTTCTGGTTAGCCTAGATGGCCGGGACAAGCCCGGCCATGACGATCTGGAATCCTCTACTCCGCAGCCACAGGCATCGGCGTCTGCGGCGTGCGGAACTGCTCCAGCAGCTTCGCCTCCTCTGCCTTCGCCTTGGCGATGTGGCTGTCCTTCACGTGCCCGTAGCCGCGGATCTTTTCCGGGATCGAGGCGAGCTGCACCGCAAGCCCGTGCGTAACCGCGTTCATGCCGGCTTCCAGCTCGTCCAGCAGCGTCTCGTAATCCGCGAGCAACTGCCGTTCCTGCCGGCGTTCCGCCGTCTTGCCGAAAATGTCGAGCGCGCCGCCGCGCAGGAATTTCAGCTTCGCCAGCACGCGGTAGGCGCTCATCATCCACGGTCCGAAGGTCGTCTTGGTGGGAACGCCGTGGGCGTCCTTGCGGCCGAGGATCGGCGGCGCGAGATGGAACTCGAGCTTGCCGACATTCTCGAAGGCGGCGTCGAGCTGGCGGCGGAACGAGCCGTCGGTGTAAAGGCGCGCGACCTCGTATTCGTCCTTGATCGCCATCAGCTTGAAGAGATAGCGCGCGACCGCCGCCGCATAGTCCGTCTTGCCCGGCGCCTTTGCATGTTCCGCCGCGAGCGCGCGTTCGACACGCTTCTTGTAGCGCATCGCATAGTCGGCGTTCTGGTAGGCGGTCAGGAACTTCACGCGCCGCTCGATGATTTCGTCAAGCGACGTCGATTTCTCCCGCGACTCCGTCGGCTTGGTCAGCGGCGCCACGAAGGCCTCGAAGCCCTTTGGGTCGCCTGCGGCGCGCCGGCCCCAGTGGAACGCCTCCGTGTTCATCGCCACGGCTTCGCCATTGAGGCGGATGGCCTCGAGGATCGAGGCCTCGCTCAGCGGCACGAAGCCGCGCTGCCAGGCGAACCCCAGCATGAACATGTTGGCGCCGATGGAATTGCCGAGCAGCGCGGTCGCAGCCGCCGAAGCATCGACGAAGCCGTGGTTCTCGCCCGCGGCGTCGCGGATCGCGGCCTTCACGCGTTCGCCCGGCAGCGAGAAGTCGGCATTGCGGGTGATTTCGCCCGGATAGACTTCCGCTGAGTTCACGAAGACGCCGGTATGGCCCTTGTCGAGCGCCGCCAGCACCTTCTTCGTGCCGGCGACGACGAGGTCGCAGCCGAGCGCGAGATCGGCCTCGCCCGCGGCGACGCGGATCGCGTGGACCTCCTCGGGCCTGTTGGCGATCTTGACGTGGCAATAGACCGCGCCGCCCTTCTGCGCGAGGCCGGCCATGTCGATCACGCCGACGCCCTTGCCTTCGAGATGCGCGGCCATGCCGAGGATGGCGGAGATGGTGACGACGCCGGTGCCGCCGACGCCCGAGATCAGGATCGAATAGGGCTGCGCGCCGATGGCAGGCAGCTTCGGCTCCGGCGGCGTCGACAGCGCGGTCGAGGACTGCATGTCGCGCGGCTTGGCCCTGCGCGGCGTCGCGCCATGCACGGTCACGAAGGACGGGCAGAAGCCGTTGACGCAGGAAAAGTCCTTGTTGCACGAGGACTGGTCGATCTTGCGCTTGCGTCCGAATTCCGTGTCGAGCGGCTGCACCGACACGCAATTCGACTTCACGCCGCAATCGCCGCATCCCTCGCAGACGAGCTCGTTGATGATCACGCGCTTGTCGGGATCGGGGAACGTGCCGCGCTTGCGGCGGCGGCGCTTTTCGGCGGCGCAGGTCTGGTCGTAGAGCAGGACCGTGACGCCATCGATTTCCGACAGACTGCGCTGGACGTCGTCCAGTTCCTCGCGATGGTGGATCGTCATGTTGCCGGGCCAGTTGGCGCCGGCGGGATATTTGTAGGGCTCGTCCGTGACGAGCGCGATCTTCTTCACGCCCTCCGCGGCGACCTGCCGCGCGATCATGTCCACGGTCAGGCCGCCTTCGTGGCGCTGGCCGCCGGTCATGGCGACGGCGTCGTTGAACAGGATCTTGTAGGTGATGTTGGTCTTGCTATCGACCGCCCAGCGGATCGCGAGCACGCCCGAGTGATTGTAGGTGCCGTCGCCCAGATTCTGGAAAATGTGCTTGCGCTTGGAGAAGGGCGCTTCGCCGATCCAGTTCGCGCCCTCGCCGCCCATGTGGGTGAAACCCTCGGTCGAGCGGTCCATCCATTGCGCCATGAAATGGCAGCCGATGCCGGCATAGGCGCGCATGCCCTGCGGCACGCGGGTGGACGTGTTGTGCGGGCAGCCCGAGCAAAAGTAAGGAATGCGCGAGGCGGCGTCCTTGGTCTCGGCCAGCATGGCCTGCGCCTGTTGCAGCGAGCGCAGCTTCTGCTCGACCTTGGGGCTGTCTCTTATACACATCTG
>CAMFKC010000118.1 GCA_945956975.1 uncultured Methylocystaceae bacterium
GTCCAGCAGATCGTTGACGAGGCTGAGCACATGCTCGCCCGACTTGTGGATGTCGCGCATGTAATCGCGGTAGCGGTCGTTGCCGACGGGACCGAAACGCTCGTCCATGATGACCTCGGCGAAGCCGAGGATCGCATTGAGCGGCGTGCGGATCTCGTGGCTGACCTTGGCGAGGAAATCGGATTTCAGCGCGCTGGCGCGTTCGGCTTCGCGGCGGGCGTCGCCGAGTTCGCGTTCGGCCTTCTTCCAGGCGGTGAGGTCGCGCAGCACGGCGCAGAATTTCGGCGTCGATCCGCTGCCGAGCCGGCCAAGGGTGACGAAGACGGGGATCGATCCCCCCTGCCGGGCGCGCGCGAAGATTTCGCGGCCGTCGTTGAGCACGCTCTGCACGCCGCCGGACTTCACGCCGTCGAAATAGGCGGCGACCGCCTCTTGGCTCTCCTTCGCGACGAGCGTGGCGAATGGCTCGCCGGCGACTTCGTTCTGGTCGCAGCCGAACAGCGCCTCGCCGGAACGATTGAGCGAGAGGATGCGGCCCTCCGCGTCGAGGACGGCCACGCCGTCCGTCGCCGTGTCGAGAATGGCGTGCAGTTCGCGCGCGTCAGCGTCGCGCTGGCGCAGGTCGAGTTCCAGCGCCTTCGCGCGCGCAGCCTCCGCATTGTCGACGAGACGTGGCTCCTGCGCGCGGCGCAGTGTGACGAGCGTGGCGGGCTGGCCGTCCCAGTCCACCGCCTGCACGCGCGCGTCGACCGGCAGAACTTCGCCGTCGCGCGTCTCGATCTGCGCTGCGCCGCTGTCGGGCGAGCGGCCGCGGAACAGGCGGTCGAGCCCGCCCGCCTCGTGGAAGGCGTCGATGTCGGGATAGTCGAGAAGATCGAGCAGCGTGCGGTTGGCGTAGATCGGCACGTCGAACCGGCTGACGACGACGCCGACCGGCAGGCGGTCGAGCACGACGGCTGCATTGCGGTCAGGGAGTTCGGCGGCGATCTTCGCCGACGTTTCCTCGGACACGGCCGCGAGCGGCGGCGCGGCGGGCTTCGCAGGCTCGGCGGGTTCGTCCGAACGGCCGAAGCGCGCGACCAGGTCGATCAGATCGCGCGCGCGCTTTGTGGCGGCGGGACTGAGCTTCGGCTCCTCGTCTGCCTCGTCGGGCGCAGGCTCGCCGCCCAGCGCCCTGCCGATTTCCTCGAACGCGGATTTTTCACCCGCAGACAATTCGCCGGCAGGCGACCGCGTCGCCGCATCAACCGATCGCTGCGGCGCCTGCGGGCGCAACGGGACGATATTGCCTGCCCTCGACGACGCGGGCTCGCGCTCGATGGATACGTCGCCGGCTTCCTCGTCCTCGCCTTCGGCGGCCGCGTCGGCGACAGCCGTTTCGTCGTAAAAAAACTCCGGCCTTGCGGTATCGATCGAAACAGGCTCGGCGCCGACATCGCCGCGACGCATGGGTTCGCCGGCGTCCGTCAGCGCAACGAATTCGTCGGCCGTAGCCACCTCTTCGCGGTCTTCATCGGCTTTCTGAACAGCTGCGTCGCTTGATGGCTCGTGCGAAGGCAGCGCGCCGTCTTCATCCCGCGGAGGTTCGTGCGAGGCAGGCTCATCGGCGACCGCCGCGTCGTTGTCCTGCTTTGAACGGTGGTCGTCGTGGACATGTGTGGTGGGCGCCGCCGCGTCGTGATGCGCTGGCGAGACGCCAGACGCGGGAGTTTCCTGCTCGCTTGCGAGAGGCGCGACGCTGGATGGCGCCTGCGGATCGCCTTGCGTGCTCGGGGCGGCCTGCGCGTCATCGTGGTCCAGCGGAGATTCGACAGCTTCGTTGTCCAGCGAGGGGGTGTCGTCTGGGGCGGCCATGCGCTCACTGCGAATGACGCCATAACCTCGGAAGCCGTCGAAACGATCTTCTTCGTCGAAGGCAGGCGCTGCGCCGAGAGTAATCTTCGCCAGCATGCCATCGCCCGCGGGCCACACGGTTTCAACGCCCGAAAACGTGTCGCGCGCAGCGAGCGCGGCGACGAGCCGGCCATCCACATTGAGACGCATGTCGCGGGCCGCATCGATCAGCGAGCGGCCGAGCAGTTCCGCATTGCCGGCGCCGAGTTCCGCCGCGAGCGCGGGCGAGACGAATGTGACGACATGATCGCGGTCGGTACGCCACGCAAAGCGCGCGCCACGCGCAACCGGGGCCGGCGTCGAAACGTCGGCGCCCTGTACGCCCGGCGCCGGCGTGGCGTCGACGGTTTCCGCTGCTGCAGGCGCAAGATCTGCTACAGGCGCGCTGGCTGGAACCGGCTCGGGCTCGACATACGGAGCGGCCGTGGCGTCCAACACAGTTTGTTCATCGGGCGCAGGAGCGGCGCTCGGAACGGCTTCTCGGAGCGACGCCGAGACTTCGCTGTCCGCTGCGAGTTTCAGTTGCGGCGAGTCGCCGGCGCGGCGGGGCGCGGCCTGCGGGGCGCGCGCGCCCAACACCGCGAGCGCAAACAGCGTCTCGCCTGGGGCCACGGTCGTGCGGCGACAGAGAACAGTGACGGTGTCGGCGAGCGGACCGAAGAAGAAACGAAGGCGCTCGAGCCGCGGCGCCGCGCCCGGCAGAAGGGAACGCGAGAGGGAGACAACGCGGCGCGCGCCGGGTTCGGCGCCGAGCAACAGGCGACGTCCGAGCGCAGGCAGATCTCCGGCAAACAGCGACTGCGCGGCCTCGCTCGCGTAGATCACACGGCCCGGCGCGCCCCCGATGACGACAATCGGCGCCCCGGCAAGGCGAAGGGACGCCAGCGCCGGGTCTGCAAGCGCCGCCTCGATATGGTCTTTGGCCACATCGGGGCTGAATTCGGCTCCGCTCATCGATACGCCCTGTACCCGCAAACACGCGCCGACACGGCCGGCCCGCAAACTTAATGGAGTCTTAACGTCGCGGCGCCCGGGGGTCTACGCGCGAGCGGGCCGTGCACGGCTTTTGATGGATTAATGATGAACGCGACGCTGCGCCGCACAATAACTGAGCATTACTATGTTGCAACGCAGCAAAGTTATGATAGTTTGCTTGCATCGCGAGCGCAGAAGCAGAGAATCGCCTTTCGAGGGGACAGCTTTCACAGGAGTGTGCAATGGCGCAGGCGCCTTACGAAATTCCGGCCGAGATGCGCGATTTCGCCGAGAAGAGCGTCGAACAGGCCCGCCGGGCCTTCGAGGGCTTCATTGGAGCCGCCCAGAAGGCGGTGAGCGCGGCGGAAAGTGCGCCCTTCGCCATTCCCGGCGCGAAGGAAGTGGGGGCCAAGGCGGTCGCCTATGCCGAAGCCAACATGAAAGCGGCGTTCGACCACGCCCAGAAACTCGTGCACGCCAAGGACCTGCAAGAAGTGATGCAGATCCAGAACGAATATCTGAAGTCGCAGCTTTCCACGTTGCAGGACCAGGCCAAGGAATTCGGCGCTGCGGTCCAGAAGGCCGTGACGCCGAAGTAAGCCGGTCCAAACGCGGGGCACGTTCATCGCATGCGTATTTCTGTCTGAGCGGATCGCTCATATCCGGAGATTGAAAAATGGCAGTCCGCAGACCCGGCAAGCCGCCCGTCACCCTCGCCAAGACCGCTTCGCCGAAGGCGCCCGAGGCGCCTGCCAAGGCCGAGCCAGCAAAGCCCGCCCCGGCAAAGGCGATTGCGCCTGCGCCTGCGCCGGCAAAGCCGGCCCCGGCCCCCGTCAAACCCGTCGCGGCGAAGCCCGCCGCTGCAATCCCGGCCGCGGCGAAGCCGGCGGCCAAGCCGATCGAAATCAAGTCGGCGGAAGCCGCGCCAGTCGTGAAGCCGCCTGCGCCCGCCGCCAAGCCGCCGGCGCCCGCCGCAAAGCCTGCGTCGCCCGCCGCAGTGACGGCGGAGCCTCCGGCGCAGCCGGTCGCCGCCAAGGCCGCGGAGCCGCCCGTGAAAGCCGTTCCCGTCGCCGCCATGGACATGTCGGGGGTGCAGGACAATCTGCGCAAGGCGGCATCCAAGACGCTCGAGCAGGGCCGGGCCGCTTTCGAGCGCATGAAGGAAGCCTCCGACGAGGCGACCCATACGATCGAGGCGAGCATGGCTGCGACATCCAAAGGCGCGGCGGAACTCGCATCGCGCGCCCTGGAAGTCACGAAGATCAATGCGAACGCCACCTTCGACCATCTGAAGGCGCTGGCCGGCGCCAAGACGCTGGCCGACGCCGTCGCGATGCACGGCCAGTTCATCCGCTCCCAATCGGAAGCCGCAGTCGCGCAGGCGAAGGAATTCGCCGAACTCGCCCGCAAGGCCGCGATGGACGCCGCCGCCCCAATCCAGGCGCAAATGAAGAAGGCGCAAGCCAAGTAAGGCTGCGCCGAGAGAACGAAGCGCCGCCCGCACGGGCGGCGTTTGCGTCTGCAACGCCTTGCGCGCCTTGCAATCGCGCCGCGCCTCTTTTATGAAGCGCCCGCACGACGCGCGCCGCCTTTTGGCGATTTGCCCGCGCCTGCGCAGAACGTGCCGCCATAGCTCAGTTGGTTAGAGCGCTAGATTGTGGATCTAGAGGTCCCCCGTTCGAGCCGGGGTGGCGGTACCATTTTCCAGATCATCCTTCCCTCGCGTTCGTTCCGCCACGCGGCGCGCCGGCCGAGCCGCGCGGACGGCGCATGCGGACCATCCGCCGTGCAATTCCGCTTGCCGGCGCCGGGCGCCCTCGTCATGCTTTCCGTCGACAGCCGCTGAAGCGGCGACGCGGACGACGCGACAGGCGCCGGAACGGCGCCGGGAGGAGACATGGTTTTTGCGGGACTGCGCGTCCTCGAATTGGGCTCGCTTGCGTCGGCGTCGTGGTGCGCGCGGCTGTTCGCCGATTTCGGCGGGGATGTCCTCAAGCTCGAACCCGAGGGCGGCGACCCCATGCGCTCCGCCGCCCCGCTGTTCGACAATGCGGGCGTGCGGGAGAGCGCAGCCTTCGCCTTCCTGAATTTCGGCAAGCGTCTCGCCTGGACGTCCGACGCCGATCTTCCTGCGCTGATCGCCGACTGCGACGTGCTGATCCTGGGCGCCTGCGACGCGCCGGACGGCGCCGCAGGCAATGATGCGCTGGTCGTGATCGATGCGAGCTGGTTTGGCGCAAGCGGTCCCTACAAGGACCATCTCGCCACCGACGCGACCGTCCGCGCGCTCGCCGGGCTCGTGCAACTCGTCGGCCCAAAAGACGGGCCGCCGATGGCCGCGCCGGATTTCCAGGCTGGCTATGTCGCGGGCCTATGGGCCTTCATCGCGGCCTGTGCGGGCTTGATGGCGCGGGCTCGCGACGGCGGACGGCGCTTCGACGCCAGCGTCCTCGAAGCCTGTGTCACGCTCACCGAATATCAGGTCGCGGAGGCCGCCATCCGCAACGAACCGCAGCAGCGCGCCGGCATCGGGCGCTTTGCGCCGACCTATCCGCTGGGCGTCTATCGCGCCGCCGACGGCTGGATTGGCGCAACCATGGTGACGCCGGCGCAATGGCGCGGATTCTGCGACATGCTGGGCTTGCCCGACATCGGCGCCGCGCCGCATTTCACGACGGGGCTTGAGCGCCTGCCGCACGCCGACGAACTGGAAGCGCAATTCGCGCCGCGGCTCGCGGAAAAGCCGGCGGCGCACTGGTTCGCGGAAGGGCTGAAACGAAGGCTGCCGATCGTCGTCGTGCCGCGGGTCGAGGCGCTGGCCGGCTCGCCCGAATTTCGCGCGCGCGGCGCCATTGCGACGATCCGCGACGGCGCGAAGGTTCTGCATGCGCCAGCCTCACCGCTGCGGCTGACACGCACGCCGCCGGCGACCGAGGCCGCGCTCGCGCATGTGGGCGCCGACGCGCCAGCGTGGCGTGCGCGGCCGGAAGCCCCGCATTTTGCAACGCCGGCGGCGCCCACGGGCGCACTGCCGCTCGCGGGTTTTCGCATCGTCGATTTCACGATGGGCTGGGCTGGCCCCTTGTGCGCGCGCACGCTCGCCGATCTCGGCGCCGACGTGATCAAGATCGAGGGTTGCTCCTATCCGGACTGGTGGCGCGGCGTCGACCGCCGGGCGAACGTCCTGCGCGAAAAGCTCTACGAGAAGACCGGGCGCTTCGCGGTGATGAACCGCAACAAGCGCGGGATCGCCATCGACCTGACGCGTCCGCACGGCGTGCGGCTCGCACGAGCGCTGGCTGCAAAGGCCGATGCGGTCGTCGAGAATTATTCCGTCGACGTGCTGCCAAAACTGGGCCTCGCGCCGGCGACATTCCGCGCGGACAATCCGAAGCTCGTGACTCTCTCGATGTCGGCTTTCGGCGCCTCAAGTCCGTGGCGCGACTGCCGCGCCTACGGTTCGACGCTGGAACAGGGGTCCGGCCTTCCGCAATTGCTCGGACGGCCGGAGGATCCCCCCGTCATGGGCCATCCCGCCTTCGGCGACCCCGTCGGCGGGCTGGCGGGCATGTCGGCGCTGATGGCTGCGCTGCTGCACGCGCGCAGGACCGGCGAAGGCCAGCACATCGATCTCGCGCAGGTCGAATGCATGATGCAGATGACAGGGCCGTGGATGCTGGCGCATTCCGCCAATGGCGCCGCCCCGCAGCGCTCGACGGGACGGCATCCCGATTACGCGCCGAGCGGCGTCTATCCATGCGCGGGGGACGACGCCTGGATCTCGATTTCGGTGACGAGCGACGCCGCCTGGGCGCGGCTCGCCGCGCTGCTCGCGCATCCCGGTCTCGGCACACTTGCCGATCGCTCCGCGCGGCAGGCGGCTGCGCAGGAGATCGACGCGGCGCTTGTCGCGTGGACGCGCGCGCGTACGCCCGACGCCGCGATGGACGCGCTGCAGGAGATCGGCGTCGCCGCCGGCGCCGTGCGCGAACCGCTCGGCTTGCTGAGCGATCCGCACCTCGTTGCGCGCGACTACTGGCTTTGGAGCGAGCGCGCCTATATCTGTCTCTGATACACATCTCCGAGCCCACGAGACGCTCATG
>CAMFKC010000119.1 GCA_945956975.1 uncultured Methylocystaceae bacterium
CGTCGAGATCGCGGGGCTCATGCGCAGCCCGGAGGAGCGCAATCCGTTCACGCCGGCTGACGAATCCGCCAAGCGCCTGTTCTACACGCGCGATCCCCGGGCGATGGCGGCGGCGCTGAATCTGGAGGCCGCGGCCCCCTTCGCGCTCGACCTCGACGCAGACCCGGCAGCAAAAGGCTGGCCGCATGGCGGCGCGACAGAGCTGAACATTCCCAACAACCACCTGTCGTATGCGTGGACTTGGTTCGGCTTGGCCGCCACATTGGCAGGCGTGTTCGGCGCTTGGGCCTGGAGCAGGGCGAAGCGGGGGGCGGCTGCCCGGGAGGCATGATGAGCGGAAGCGCCGACAGCGAACGCCGTCGCTCGATCGCGCTTCTCGTGCTGGCCGAGATCGCCGCGCTCTCCACATGGTTTGCAGCCAATGCAGCGGTCGGCCAGATCAAACTCCACTTCAAGCTGGGCCCGTTCCAGGAAGCGCTGCTGACGAGTTCCGTTCAGGCAGGATACGTCGTCGGCACGCTTGTCAGCGCCATACTGACGCTTCCCGACCGGTTGGACCTGCGCCGCATGTTCTTCATCTGCGCGCTGCTCGCCGCAGCCACCACGGCGGCGCTCGCCTTCGTGCCGCCAACCTCGTCGCTCGCGCCGGCGCTGCGCTTCGTCACCGGCGCCTCGATGGCCGGCCTTTATCCCGTAGGCATGGCGCTGGTCGCGACATGGGCGCGCGGCGATCTCGGCCTGCTGATCGGCGTTCTCGTCGGCGCTCTCACCTTCGGTTCGGCGACCCCCCATCTGGCGGCGAGCGTGGCCGGTCTCGACTGGCGCACGCCTGTGCTCGTTTCGGCTGGCGGCGCGCTGCTCGCCGCGATCCTCGTGCGTTTCGTGACGCTCGGCCCAAACCGCGCCAAGGCGCCGCCCTTTCGGCTCTCCAACGCCTTGCAGGGCTGGCGCAACAAGGCGCTGCGGCAGGCGAATTTCGGCTATTTCGGCCACATGTGGGAGCTCTACGCCATGTGGGCGTGGATCGCAGCATTCCTGGCCGCGAGCTTTTCCGCCCGCTACAGCGCCGCTGCGCCGCTTGATGCGCATCTGGCCGCCTTCGTCGTGATCGCAACCGGCGCGCTGGGTGCGTTCGCTGGGGGGTGGTTCGCCGACAGGCTTGGGCGCACGCTGGTGACGAGCGCGGCAATGTCGGTAAGCGCCACCTGCTGCCTCGTCATCGGTTTGACGTTCGGCGGGCCGGTCTGGCTCGTGATGGCGGTCGCCATCGTGTGGGGTGTGAGCGTTATCACTGATTCCGCACAGTTTTCAGCCTCGGTGACGGAGCTCAGCGATCCCGATCTCAGAGGCTCCATGCTGACGCTCCAGACCTCGATCGGCTTCGCGCTGACGCTGGTGAGCATTCACCTGTTGCCCTACGTCGTCGACCTCGTCGGCTGGCGCTATGCGTTTTGCGCGCTGGCGATCGGTCCGGCGCTGGGCGTCATCGCCATGCTGCGGCTGCGCAATATGCCGGAGGCGCAGAAGATGGCTGGCGGGCGCCGCTAGCTGAGCGGGATCGGCTTTCCGTCTCGCCCCAATTCCATGCTAGACCCCGCCGCGATCAATCCAGGATGACCGAATTGCGCTACATTTCTACTCGCGGCGAAGCGCCCGTGCTGAATTTCACCGAGACGGCGCTGGCAGGGCTTGCGACAGACGGCGGGCTCTACCTGCCCGAAAGCTATCCCCAGCTCCATGCCTCGACCATCGCAGGACTTGCCGGCCGCCCCTATGCCGAGGCCGCCGAAACGATTATCGCGCCGTTTGTCGGCGACGCCATCCCGCGCGCCGATCTCTCGGCCATGATCGCCGACGCCTACAGCACGTTCCGCCACCCCGCCGTGGCGCCGCTCGCGCAGCTCTCCGACAATCTCTTCCTGCTCGAGCTGTTCCACGGCCCGACGCTGGCCTTCAAGGACGTGGCGATGCAATTGCTCGGCCGTCTCATGAATTACGCGCTCAAGATCCGCGGCAAGCGCGCAACCGTCGTCGGCGCGACGTCCGGCGACACCGGGGCTGCGGCCATCGAGGCCTTTCGCGGGCTCGACCAGGTCGACGTCTTCATTCTCTATCCGCATGGCCGCGTGTCGGACGTGCAGCGCCGCCAGATGACGACCGTCGGCGACGCCAACATCCATGCCATCGCGCTCGAAGGAAATTTCGACGATGCGCAGGCCATTCTCAAAAGCCTCTTCCGTGACGCGCGCTTTCGCGACGATGTCGGCCTGACCGGCGTCAATTCGATCAACTGGGCGCGCGTCGTCGCGCAGATCGTCTATTATTTCACGAGCGCGGTCGTGCTCGGCGCGCCGCATCGGCCTGTATCCTTCGCGGTGCCGACCGGCAATTTCGGCGACATTCTTGCCGGCTACGTCGCCAAGCGCATGGGACTGCCGATCGATCGGCTCGTGATCGCCACCAACGAGAACGACATTCTCGCGCGCACGCTGGAAACGGGCCGCTACGAATTGCGCGGCGTGAAGGCGACACAATCGCCGTCGATGGACATTCAGGTATCGTCCAATTTCGAGCGTCTGCTGTTCGACGCCTGCCTTCGCGACGCCGGCGCCTTGCGCGGGCTGATGGCGCGCCTCGACCAGTCGAAGGCCTTCGACATCGACGCCGCGCCGCTTGCCGCCATCCGCGCGGATTTCGACGCCGCCCGCGTCAGCGAGGCCGAGACCGCGCAGGAGATCGCGCGCGTTTACGCGCAAAGCGGCTACATTCTCGATCCGCACAGCGCGGTCGGCGTCGCCGCCGGGTTCCGGGCACTCGCCAGGGATCCGCATGTCCCCATGATCGTCGCCGGCACGGCGCATCCCGCAAAGTTTCCAGGCGCGATCAAGGCGGCGACATCGATGCATCCGCCGCTGCCGGCCCATCTTGCCGATCTCATGGAGCGGCGGGAGCATTTCGATGTCGTCGCAAACGATATCGGCGCGGTCGAGGCCTTCATTCGCGCCCGTGCGCGCGCGCTGACGGCCGCATGAGCGTCGAGACCACCACGCTCCCCTCGGGCCTGCGGATCGTCACCGATCACATGGACGGCGCAGAAACCGCGTCGGTCGCCGTCTATGTCGCGGTCGGTTCGCGCAACGAAAGCGCGGCCGAGCACGGGCTCTCGCATCTCATCGAGCACATGGCCTTCAAGGGCACGCGGCGCCGCAACGCGCGCGCCATCGCCGCCGAGATCGAGGAAGCCGGCGGCGACCTCAACGCCGAAACGGCGAGCGAACACACCGCCTATCTCGCGCGCCTGCTGCCGGGCGAGGTCGACCGGGCGCTCGACATCTTCGCCGACATCCTCACCGATTCCGTCTTCGACGAAGAAGAACTGGACCGCGAAAAGAACGTCATCCTGCAGGAGATTGCCGCCGTCGAGGACGACCCCGACGACCTCGTGATGGAACTGATGGACAGGGCGGCCTTTCCCGATCAGCCGCTCGGCCGTCCAATCCTCGGCACGAAGAAGACCGTGAAGTCCTTCGACGCGGGCATGATCCGCGCCTATCTCGACCGATTCTACGGCGCCAACTCGCTCATCGTCTCCGCAGCCGGGGCGGTCGACCACGGCGAGATCGTGCGCGCCGCCGAGCGCCTGTTCGGCGCCATGCCGCAGGTGAACGCGCCGGCCTTCGAACCCGCTCGCTACCGGGGCGGCGAACAGAAGTCGCGCCACGGCGCCGAGCAGGCCAATGTCGTCATCGCCTTCGAGAGCGTCGGCCATCGCGACACGCAGGCCTGCGCCGCGCATGTATTTTCCGGCGCGGTCGGCGGCGGCATGTCGTCGCGTCTCTTCCAGGAAGTGCGCGAGAAGCGCGGCCTCGCCTATTCCATCGACACGTTCAACTGGTCCTACGACGACACCGGCGTGTTCGGCCTGCAGGCCGCCACAGACCCGCGCGACGCCGTCGAACTCGCCCGTGTCGCCATGGATTGCCTTGCGTCAGCCATAGAAGATCTGAACGAAGCCGAATTGCGCCGCGCCAAGGCGCAGGCGAAGGTTTCGCTCCTCGCGGCGCTGGAATCCTCGCCCGCCCGGGTCAATCAGATCGCGCGCCAGACGGCGATCTTCGGCCGCGTGCTTGCGCGCGCGGACATCATCGGCGAAATAGATGAACTGACCCTGGCCGACGTGCGCGCCGCCGGCCGCCGCCTTCTCTCCAGCGCGCCGACGCTCGCAACCGTCGGGCCGACCGGACGTGGCCTGACAGCCGACAGCGTCGCCGAGAGATTGAGGACAGGCTGACCGATGGCCTTGTTTCGACTGGGGCCGAGCACCGATCACAGCACTTTCGTGCGTGGCGATGGCGTGCTTCTCCGCCCCGCCGAAATGTCGGATTTCCAGGACTGGGCGCGTCTTCGCGAACACAGCCGGTCTTTCCTGACGCCCTGGGAGCCGATCTGGCCATCCGACGATCTCACGCGCGCCGCCTTCCGTCGCCGCGTGAAGCGCCACGCCGAGGAGATGGCGCGCGACGAGGCGTTTCCCTTCCTGATCTTCCGCGCCCGCGACAAGGCGCTGGTCGGCGGCCTCACCATCGGCCAGATCCGCCGCGGCGTCGCCCAGGCCGCGACCATCGGCTACTGGGTCGGCATGAGTTATGCGGGGCAGGGCTATATGTCGCGCGCGGTGCGGGCGGCGGTCGCCTATTCGTTCCAGACTTTGCGTCTGCACCGCGTCGAGGCCGCCTGCCTGCCAACCAACATCGCTTCGATCCGCGTGCTGGAGAGCGCCGGCTTCAAGCGGGAAGGGCTGGCGCGGTCCTACCTGCGCATCAACGGCCGCTGGCAGGATCATCTGCTGTTTGCCGTGCTGGAAAACGACCCCCCGCTGCCGCCACGGCTGCGGGCGCGCAACGACGACGGCCCGGCGGAGTCCTGAGCAGCCTTGCCGGGCCGCGCCGGAGGCTTTACCAGTCAAACTTCCGACACGAACAGGGCGCAACCCCGGTCCGCTTTTCGCGCCGGGGCGACGGTTCCCCGAGAGAGAGAATTCGTGCGTTTTTTCCGTCTGATTCTGGCCGCGTTCATTCTGGCACTGGCGATCGCGCCGGCCAGCGCGATCGAATCCGTTCGCGTGCCGCTCGATTCCCAGGCGATCGATCTGACGCGTGCGGTGGAATCCTATTCTTCCCAGGGCGACCGACTGCAGGTTTCCACAGCGCCGGGTTCGGACGGAATCGTCCGCCGCATCGAGGTGCGCGCCAAGCAGGAGGGCGCGCGGCCCTCGTGGATCGTGTTCGCGCTGACCAACGATACCGACGAGCAGATCGAACGCCTGCTGGTCGCGCCGCATTTCAGGCTGGTCGGCTCCGGCGTCATCTGGCCCGATCTCGGCGCCGTGCGCATCAACGCCATCACCGCGAGCCAGGGCTTCCCGCCGGAATCGGAGGAAAGCCCCGAAGCTGACGTCTTCCGCGTCACGCTCGACCCTGGCACGACAGTCACCTACGTCGCCGAGTTGCGCACGCCCAATCTTCCGCAACTCTACCTTTGGGATCCCGACGCCTACAAGGATCGCGCGACGAGCCTGACGCTCTACAAGGGGATCGTCATCGGCATCTCCGGCCTGCTGGCGCTCTTCCTCACCATCGTCGTGGTGGTGAAGAGCGCGGTGATCTTCCCGGCCGCCGCCGCGCTCGCCTGGGCCGTCTTCGCCTATGTCTGCATCGACTTCGGGTTTTTCGCGCGCGCCTTCGGCGTCGGCGTCGACGCCGACCGGTTCTGGCGGGCCGCGGCGGAGACAATTTTGTCGGCGACTCTCGTCGTCTTCCTGTTCGCCTATCTCAATCTCAACCGCTGGCACGTGCGCGCCTCGCACGTTGTCGCGCTCTGGGTCGTCTTCCTGCTCGCGCTGCTGGGGCTCGCCTGGTACGATCCCTCGGTCGCAGCGGGCGTCGCGCATATTTCGCTCGCAACCGTCGCCGGCGCCGGCCTGCTCCTCGTCGTCTATCTCTCGACGCATGGCTACGAGCGCGCGATCATGCTTATTCCGACGTGGTTCCTGCTGCTCGCCTGGGTCTGCGCCGCAGGTTTCGCGGTTACCGGCGCGCTGACCAACGACATTGTCGGCCCGACGCTGATCGGCGGTCTGGTGCTCATCGTCATGCTGATCGGCTTCACCGTCATGCAGAACGCATTCGCCTCGGGCGGGCTCGCGCAGGGCGCGATCTCCGATGTCGAACGCAAGGCGCTGGCGGTGACCGGCGCCTCCGATGTGATTTTCGATTGGGATGTGCCGGCGGACCACGTCTATGTCAGCCCCGAAGTCGAAGCCCACCTCGGCGTCGAGCGCGGCGACCTGGAAGGGCCCGCATCCAACTGGCTCGAGATCCTGCACCCGTTCGAGCGCGACCGTTACCGCGCCTGTCTCGACACGTTGCTGGAGCAGCGCCGCGGCCGCATCAACGAAGAGTTTCGCCTGCGCGCGGCCGATGGCCACTACCTTTGGTACCGCATGCGCTGCCGGCCGGTCGTCGGCCCGGACGGCGAGGTGATCCGGGTCGTCGGCACGCTTGTCGATGTCACCGACGAGCGCACGGCGCAGGAACGGCTGTTGCACGACGCCGTGCACGACAATCTGACCGGATTGCCGAACCGCGAACTCTTCTTCGATCGCCTGGAGGCGGCGCTCTCCTTCGCGCGGGCCGACGCAGTGCGGCCGACGGTGCTGTGCGTCGACATCGACCGGTTCAAGCAGATCAACGAATCCATCGGTATTTCAGCCGGCGACTCGATCCTGCTGACGGCCGCCCGCCGCCTGTCGCGCCTGTTGCAGCCGCAAGACACGCTGGCGCGCATTTCCGGCGACACGTTCGCGGTCATCGTTCTCTCCGAGAGCAATCCCGAGCACGTTGTGCAACTCGCCGAAACCTTCCGCCGCGCACTCGCCACGCCTGTGTCG